>JBQCFI010000533.1:0-15106 GCA_051959325.1 Ginsengibacter sp.
CAGGCGCGGGTTTGTTTTGTCAGCAGTATAAGGCCAGTCCCAATAGGAAGCTTGCGGATAAAGGTGCAATCCATTGGCGTGATAAATATCATGCATAGCCAGCACGCATTTTTGTATAAAATCATCCGCCGCATAACGAAACGGTTCAAGGTTTGCCATGAGATGCACATTTTCAATTTGCACTGTTCCTAAACTGCTTAATTTACGATGAAGCTCGGCCCAGGTACCACGCGGCTCATACGTAGTGAGCGCTTCACCGTTGTATTTAGCCATCGTATATAAATTCTTATAAAGCGGAAGCGCTTCTTTCATTACAGATGGCGCATCTGTGTCATGAGCTCTTAAAACGATTGGTGGTTCTTCTTTTTTACCCAACGCTTTCAGGCCATCTTTCACGCCTGGAATAATTGTTTTGGTGAACCAATCTATATCATCCTGACCAACGCCTTCCATTGCTTCACCCAATGTAACCAGTAATCCAACATTCGGATATTTCTCTACGAAAGCTGCAATAGATTTTCTGGTATAGTCAGCAATCAAAGGTGTAATGTGCCTGTTCCGATCCTGTGTTTTTATGTGATTCTTTTCAGCAAACGGTTTTGATACAATAATGTTATAAAACATTTGAATCACCCAAATACCCCGCTTATCAGCTTCTTTAGTAAGAAATTGATACATCTCTTCATTCTTTTTAAAAGTGGAGTCATCCACTTCAACTGCATAAGGATAATCCTTCAATTTAACCAGCGAAGCAAAAGGATGCCCGTTCCACAAGTACAAGGAGTTTAACCGGTTTTCAACCATTGAATCGAAAAACTTTATCCAAAGTGCTTTGTTATAAAACCAGGGAAAATTCTTAGGTGTATAGGGATATTCATATACGCCTCTTCCCGGCAATAAGGTAGATTTTTGAAGGCCGATACATGTGCCGCGGAGCACCATTTCCGGCTGATCTGTGAATGAAATATCTCCTGGTAATTTTCCTGTTTTCCGCACCCGATCTGCTAATTCCATGCAACCGTACAAAGCCCCGGAATTGTCTGCACCGGCAATAATTATATTATTATTTTTTCCTGATTTGATAGAAAATCCTTCTTTGCCGGGCTTCGACGTTAAACTCGTATTCCATAAGCCAGCTGTTTTATTCAATAAAGCATCATTTTCTTTTCCAACAATTACAACGTTTTTTGTCAATGAGGTAATTTCACCTAGAGGTAACGTATGAACTGTATAACCCTCATGTGCCAACGCCTCTGATAATTTTTTTACTCCAAAATTTATTCGGTTATTTCTTAAAGATGTTACCGAAATAGAAACGCTTTTTGGTGCTGGTTCAATTTTCTTTTGGGCATTCAAAGAAGAACTTTCGACACATGAAAAAATTAATAACAAGGGTAAAAGTAAGCGGGATAGGTTCATAATTCTTCAATCTAATAATGCTTATATTCAACCGCATTCCGGCAATCAACCTCAATTCTGCAAATAATTCTCCTCTTTTAAAAGTGTTTTACTTTAATCAATTTCTTTAAAAATTTCGCAAATGAAGTTAGAAAAGGGAGTCCTGGTAAAAACCAAACTCCGTGTTGCTTGTATTATGAGAAACTTTTATTCAGTTTAAAGTAAAACGATATTTGTAAAATGGAAAACCCTACATTCAGCAAATTGTTTTCAAATCCGGAAAACTGCAAATCGTCTATGTAAAAAATAACCAGAGTAAAGCTAAGAGAAGCGGTATTTAGGAGGAATGTATTATTTCACTATGTTAATGGATTATTCTTTGATTTTTTAGTAGGCGCAAAAGGATGCGATTATCATTTTAAAAACAATAGTACTTTCGTAATATTCGCCACGATAAATGCTCTACCAACACTTGAAAACTTTTCGTTCTTTTGTTATATTGCCTTTCTTATTTTTAACCTCCGTTATCCAGGCACAATCATTCCCGGCGGCTGCTTTAAATAATTATAATATCAACTGGGATACTCCAAGCATAAATGCTGCTTCATCAATGCCATGCGGAGGCGGCGATATAGGTTTAAATGTATGGGTAGAAAACGGTGATCTGTTATTTTACATAGCGCAAAGTGGCACTTTCGATGAAAACAACGCTCTTCTGAAACTAGGCCGAGTCAGGGTGCATTTGACGCCAAATCCTTTGTCAGATAGCAATTTCAGCCAACAATTGCGAATTCTTGATGGTGGCATTTACATAACCGGTAGGCATGGTCAGGAAGTCGCCACAATTCATGTGTGGGTAGAAGTGTTTCGCCCGGTGATACATGTAGAAATTGACAGCCGCCAAAAGATAAAAGCGATAGCCAGTTATGAAAGCTGGAGAACAAAAGATCATATCGTTCGGGGCAAAGAAAACAATGAGAACTCCTATAAATTTGCACCGCAGCAAATTACAAAGGTTTACCAGGATCACATTAACTTTCAGAAGAACAAGGTTGTCTTCTACCATCGCAATAAAGACACCACTATATTTGATGTTACCGTGAAACAACAGAAGTTGGATGGCGTAAAAGACCGCCTATTCAATCCCTTAAAACAATTAACGTTTGGAGGTTTTCTGGAAGGCGCTGGGTTTGAACCTGATGGATTGGATAGCGGGCTGTATTTACAAACCCCTTTCGTCGGTTTCCGGCTCAAAAGTAAAAACTACACGCGTCATATCCGGCTTTTAATTGGACTTAATGTAGGAAAATATCCCGATGTAGCTTCGTGGCATCATAAGCTGATGGGATTGGAATCTCAGTCCTCGGCAGACTCAAAGGTTGCGTGGCAGAAAAATCAGGCATGGTGGAAGAGTTTCTGGAATCGTAGTTTTATCATTATTGACCCTCGAAAAAGGCAGGTGAATGATACTCCGTGGACGGCCGCCAGAAATTATCAGTTATTCAGGTATATGCTTGCTTGTAATGCCTATGGCAGTTATCCTACCAAATTCAACGGAGGCCTGTTCACGTTTGATCCTGTATTGATAGACAGCAGTTTCCATTTTACACCTGATTTCAGAAATTGGGGCGGCGGAACCTTCACCCAGCAAAATCAACGTTTGGTATATTATCCTATGCTGAAAAGTGGCGACTATGATATGCTGGAGACTGCTTTTCAATTCTACCGGCGCCTGCTGCCAGCAGCAACACTAAGAACCAAAGTATATTGGCATCATGATGGCGCCAGCTTTACCGAGCAATTAGAAAACTTTGGATTGCCAAATGCCAGCGAGTATGGATGGAAAAGGCCAAAGGATTATGATCGGGGCATGCAGTATAATGCATGGCTGGAATATGAATGGGATACTGTACTGGAATTTTGTGATATGATGTTACAGTCGCAGTTGTATAATGGCACCGATATCTCCCGCTATCTTCCATTCATAAAAAGCTGTCTCACCTTTTTTGATGAACATTATAGATACCTGGCCAGGAAAAGGGGGGTAAAGGAGTTAGACTCAAAGGGACACTTAATCCTGTTTCCCGGCTCCGCTGCCGAAACCTATAAAATGGCCTATAATCCTTCCTCTACCATCGCTGCTTTACAAACGGTGTTAACCCATCTTTTGGCCCTGCAGGGGAATTACCTAACACCTGGTGATAAGGAAAAATGGGAAGCGATGTATAAAAGCATCCCGCCAATTCCATTACATGTCATTCATGGAGATACCGCAATTGCTCCAGCTGAGGTTTGGGAAAGGATTAATAATGTAGAAACGCCGCAACTATACCCTGTATTTCCATGGGGCATCTACGGCGTTGGCAAACCAAATTTGCCCTATGCATTGAATACCTGGTACCTGGATAGCGCAGCAGTAAAGAACCGAAGTTACGTGGGATGGAAACAAGATAATATTTTCGCAGCGCGACTTGGACTAACCGATCAGGCAGCTCAGCTGACATTACAAAAATTAAGGAATTCGCCCAGAAGGTTTCCCGCGTTTTGGGGACCGGGATTTGACTGGACGCCCGATCACAATTGGGGAGGTTCTGCAATGATTGGCTTGCAGGAAATGTTGTTGCAGACCAATGGTAAAAAAATATTGTTATTTCCCGCCTGGCCCCCTGAGTGGGACGTCCATTTCAAATTACACGCTCCTTATCAAACGATAGTCGAAGCAACGCTCGAAAATGGGAAAATTACCCAACTGGTTGTAACGCCTGAAAGTCGCAAAAAAGATATTGATATTTATTTATCAGGTGAGCCACGCAATCCTCAGTAGTCATAAACAGCAAGGCAATCAAAACAACAATCTACTTTACATTCGTAATACATAATTTATTGGGCTAAATTTATTGCGAAGGCCAGATCGGGGTATCTGTCCTAACATTATTCCCCTCTTTGGCTGAATACCGGCAATAACATATTTCCTCCGATCAGTAAAGCTTTAATGACGAAATGAACAAAGAAAATATTTTACGCAACAACAGCAATTACATTCTTTGATATCTGTGCATTTCATTGTGATTTTTGTTATAGCCTCCCTCGGGGCCAAAACGATTGAAATTAAACGTGAAGCTAAGAAGAAAATAACGCTGCAAAATCACTGTTCTGGAGTCCGAAATATAATTCTCGCCAATCGTGCGGTTTATGTTACTGTTTTGATTTAGAAGATCATTGACTGAAAATTTTAATTCCCCATTTTTCTTTGCAAACAGTTGCCAGGCGATCGCGCTATTCCATAAAGGAATGCTGAGGTTATAACCATCTGCCAGCCCGCTTTGGACAGAATAATTAAAATCAGTTGAAAAGATCAGCGACTTCAGAATGTAATAATTGATATTGGTAGAATAATCCTGTGAGAAATATTTGGAATCTAAGTTGTTGTTTTTGCTTTGCTGAACGCTGTATTTTACTGAATTATAAGAAAATCCTCCACGAAATTCTACATTCAGTTTCTCCCTGATATCAAGATTTAAGCCTAAAGATTGCCCTACTGAATAATTGTGGGTAAAATTATTTTTACCATACAGCTGGCTTACGTTTTGTCCAAAGCTCATCCTGTTACTCATATTGATGCTGCTTCCCTTTTGCCCTTTTCGTAAAGGAATTCCAACACTGAGATAATAAGATGCATTATACATACCATTCAGATTCACTGGTTTTATTAACTGCACTCCATTTCCTCTTGCCGTATCAAAATCAATGCTGTTCACGATCTTATTGGAAGTCTGGTCATAGTTGACATTCATATTTATATAGCGGAAGGTAGTAGGATTATACGCTTTATAAGAGACATTCAAACTGTTGCTGAACTCCTGTTTCAAACCAGGGTTGCCTACGACTGTTCGCAATGAATTGGTTTCATCCCGAACATCCTGGAGCTGGCGCACATTCGGCTGATTGGTGCGGCCCTGATAACTTAAGCGGAGGTTACTGTGTTTTTTAAAATTGTAACGAAAATTAGCAGCAGGGAAGAAATTGATATAAGATTGTTTTGTGTGAATTACGGTGTCATTTCCCACTACAGAATATATTCCCCGGATGCTTTTATTATCCAGGCTTGATGCCTGGATGGAGCCGCCCGCCTGAAAATAAACCTTCTCCTTTTTGCTGTACTTGAAATTGAACCCCATCCGATGCGCAATAAATTGATTTTTGAAATAGTTGGTTTGTTGCGCGTTAACGCTGTCATATAATTTGGTGTTTTTATTATAGCTGAATGCGGTTCTGTCTGATGTACTGAAATTGTTGGTATAAGCGTAATTAAATTCAAGAATCTTATTTCTCCCGATAGGTTCGGTATAAGAAGAACTTACTACATAATTACTCGATTTAGTAGTTTGGGCAGAAAGAAAATCTTTTTCCCTTATGCTATCTATCCCCCCGGAAGGATTATAAAAGGTAAGTGGAGAATACGTCTTTCCACTTCCTTCACTATTATTGATTGAATTTCTAAACCCAATGGTGAATGTTCTTCCAGGCGTAAAAAATCTGCGCCGGTAAAGTAATTGATTATTTAACGAAACGCCTTTGCGTTCATTTACATTTCTGCTGATACCACTCAACCCCTCATATTCTGCATTAGCAACGGAAATTTTTGTATCATTAGAATCATTATAATGATCCTCAGAATTTTGCAAACTGATAGTAGGAATATAAAGCAGGGAATTCATTGAATCAATATTGTACTCGAGTCGTAAATTAAAATTATGATTCCTGTTCAGATTAAAAAAAGTACTTTCATTATTACTAAAGGTTGAAGAATCCCTGGAATGCCTGAGGGAATCCGCAGGAAATAGTGTATTTCTTGTACTCGATTGAATGGACTTTTTGTCGGTTGCGCTATACATATAACTTCCCTGAACCGTTATTTTTCCCATTACATCCGTGTAATTAATGCCGCCAGAAGTGGAAGTATTAATGCCGTTTCCTGCATTGCCACCTGCGAATCCACCCATGCCGCTCACGATATCCGTTGAGGTAAAGCCTTGTTGATTCACATTATTAGACGATCCTAAAAGGGAAATGCGCCGATCGTCATAAAACCGGTTCATCAGAATTTTACCAGCATACAGATTGTCATTTCCATAACCGATCGTGCCTTTTCCAAAATAGCCCTGGTGTGTTTTTTTCTTTAGTTTAATATTGATCACTTTTGACCGGCTGCCATCATCTATCTTTGTAAATTTTGCCTGGTCGCTCATATCATCATATACCTGCACAGATTCTATCATGTCTGCCGGAATGTTCTTTGTAGCCATTTTTGGATCCGTGCCAAAAAATTCTTTGCCGTCCACATAGATCTTTTGAATCGCTTCTCCCTGCGCGGTTACTTTTCCATCTTTGTCCACTTCTACACCGGGCAATTTTTTCAGGAGATCTTCTGTAGTTGCATTAGGAATGGTTTTAAATGCTCCGGCAGAAAATTCTACCGTATCGTCTTTGACCGTAATTGGAGGCCGTTGAATGATTACTTCATTCAGCATTTCATCAGCCTTCATCATAAATATCTTTCCCAGATCGATTTGAGAATTTTTAGCAGAAAGGAGCATTTTCTTTTGAATGGTTCTATACCCCTGGAAAGAAACGGTAAGTTGATATTTGCCTGAATCAAGGTTTGTTAGAATAAAATTACCATTCTTATCAGCAACGGTACGGGAAATTAAAGAAGAATCAATGACATTTATGAGAGAAATCGTAGCATTTGCCATCGATTGGCGGCTGCTAGTATCAGAAAGAATTCCTTTTATAGACCCATCAATTTTATTTTGCGCATTACAGAAATTTTGAAAGACAAAAAGAGTAATTAATAAGAGGGGAAGCTGTTTTATCATCAAATAAAGAAAAAGTTACGGTTTTATAAAGTTACAGTTAAGACGTTTTATAGTAACAAAACCTTCGTTTATTATAAAAGCAATTTTCAAGAACGAAGAAACTTATAAAAGAAGTATCACAGATGCTTAAAATTGGTGTTGTTTGCCTGTTGTAATTAATTCAGTGAGTATCGAATTTTTTAATTAAAGGAATCCCGATTTTTTTATCACGATTCCTTCTGTTGTAATTTTTTAGACAAGTTTAAAGAACTCTTGCCTGGTTCAGTAAAATAACAAATACCCATTCTTCTTGTTTTACTTTTTTCAAAAACTGAAATGATGCATTATTACTTATCATCTCAAAAGTTTTTGCAAATGGTATGTCATTCATTTTTCAAAAAAAAATAAAAAATAGCAGTTGACCTCTTTGCTTCGAAAAATAAAATCAGGCGAATTAACACCGCTACTCTACAAAAATTTCAACCTGTATTTTCGAAAGAAAAATTACATTTGTTTTTTATTTCAAAAAAACTTTTATGAAGAAAATAGTTGTAATAATTGTTGCTGCTTTTGTAGTGATCCTTCCCGGTTGTAAAAGCGGAAGTGGCGCCAATCCAAAAGAAGTTCTCAATCATTTTTTTGAAGCTCTTTCAAAAAGAGACATCAATGAAGCAAAAAAATATGCCACAAAAGACAGTGAGGGAATGCTGAGCATGATGCAAATGGGTATGCAAAATATGAATAACGATCATGCTAATAAAATGATGGAAATGATCAATAATATGCAAATGGGCGACGCTACCATCACAGGAGACAGAGCGACTGTACCCGTGAAAGATAAAAAATCAGGCGAAACTACCGACTTCCTCTTGAAGAAGGAAAGCGGTGACTGGAAGGTGGCTTTTGACATGGCTACTTTGATGGATATGGCAAATAAAAAAATGAAAGAACACGGTATGAATGGTATGGGAAATATGAATGGCGAAGACAGCGCCCAAATGAATGAAAGCCTGGACAGCGCCAATGCTCATCTGAAAGAAAAAATGGGCCATGCACAAAAACTGATGGACAGTTTGAAAGCAGCACAACAAAAATAAAAGAATTTTTTAAGCGTCATTTTTTCAAAAAACACTTTTAAAAAAGTGTTTTTTTAATTACAAACAAAAAGATATTTACCTTCATCTATAAAAAGGGAAAATGAAACGTGTATTAACTGTGTTTGGAGTTTTTTCGATCACTTTTGCCGCCTGCAACAATTCTGGAAATGTTGATAAAAGCGATCCGTTGGAATCTGGAAGAGGTTTTATTGAAGCGTCCTTAAAGGGAGATTATGTAAAAGCGCAAAAATATATATTGCCCGATAGTACCAACATGGAATACCTGGAAGGTTTGAAAACATTCAATAGCAAAATGACCCCTGAGGACCGTCGTGGATATAGCGATGCGAATATTATCATCGATTCTTCTATCGCAAAATCAGATTCTGTTGACATAATTTATTATACCAACAGCTATAAAAACAAGCCTTCAAAAATTAAATTAGTAAAACAGAATAATCAATGGTTGGTGGATTTTAAATATACATTTATCGGGAATTAGAAGTTTTTTTACACAATAAAAAATGAAAATTGTATTGCTCGTTGGCCTGGGAAGTTTTATCGGAGGAATTTCACGTTACCTGGTTACGTTGTTTGTTCAAAATAAAATCCTTTCCACATTTCCGTATGGAACGATGGCTGTAAATATTATCGGATGTTTTTTGATCGGCACCATCTACGCTCTCAGCGAAAGAGGAAACTGGAATCCGGAATGGAGGATTTTTCTTGCCACAGGAATTATGGGTGGATTTACCACGTTTTCTTCTTTTTCAAATGAAACAGTAAGTATGCTGCGCGATGCAGAATATTGGCCCGCTTTCACTTATGTGGCCTTGAGTGTTATTATTGGACTGGCAGCTACTTTCGCGGGAATTTCATTAATAAAATATTTATAAAATGGAAAATAATCCGGATGCTAAATTGCTTCGTATTTTTCTCGGCGAGTCAGATAAATATCACCAACAGCCACTATACGAAACGATTGTTTTTGAAGCAAAAAAACAATCACTTTCGGGGGCGACTGTTACACGCGGCATCATGGGATTTGGTGCAAACAGTAAAGTGCATACCGCCAAACTTTTTGATATTTCTACAGATCTTCCGGTGATTGTTGAGATTGTTGATACGCTCGATAAAATAAATTTGTTTGTGCAAAAAGTAGAACAGCTTTTTGAAGAATCAAAATCCGGCGGATTGATCACACTTGAAAAAGCAGAGGTGATCAGGTACCGGTCGGGAAAATAGTTTCAGTGCAAGATTGAAAGTTCAAGGTTAAGACCTTCAACTTTGAACGTTCAACTTTCAACTTAAAAATTAACACGAATAACCAAATAAATAATTACCAATGTACGTTTTACATCCATGGCATGGCGCTACTACCGGCGATGAAGCGCCACAAATCGTAAATGCGCTGATTGAAATATCGCAGGGTTCAAAATCGAAATATGAAATAGATAAAAAAACCGGGCTTTTAAAATTAGACCGCATTATTTATTCATCATTTCATTATCCTGTTAATTACGGATTTATTCCACAAACGCTGGGAAAAGACGGAGATCCCCTGGATATTTTAGTGATGTGTTCAGAGTCTATTCAACCCCTGTGTCTTGTTGAAGCTTTTGTAATAGGCAATATGCAAATGATCGATTCGGGGCTGATTGATGATAAAATAATAGCAGTGGCAGTGAGAGATCCTGGGGTTAATTATATTACCAATCTCAACGAAGTGCCACAACATATTTTTAAAGTTCTAAAGAATTATTTTGAACAATATAAAGTTTTGGAAAATAAAAAAGTAGAGATTAACGATTTCCAGGACAAGGAAAAAGCTTTTGAAATTATTAATGAATCCATTCAATTTTATAAAGAAACTTATCCCAAATAATAAAAACAAAACCAAAACTAAAACCAACGGATGAAAAAACTACTACTGGCTGTATTGATCTGCATTGGATTTTCATGTGTAAAAGACAAGGTGCCCGGAGATCCTGAACAAGAATATTATACCAGGTGCGGCACGATTTTAACTACACCAACTTTAGATAGCTTTGTTCCTCCAACTTATTACATTACCGCGATTGTTGCGTTCAAGGAGGGTAATGAAGTGGTTCATTTTCACGGCGATGTTACCGGCGATCATGATAGTTCATGGTTTTTGCCAAAATATAGTAAGGACAGTATTTATTGTACGGATCCCGTGAAAAAGTAAAATCCATTGTTTGGAATCGTTTAGACGAAAACAATTTGTATAATTTGCAGTAAAAGAATAAATAAACCTGATTCTTATTTTTGTTTACCCATCATTTTCTCATTTTCCAAATTTCCCCAAATTATTCAAACCCAGGCTAAACAAAGATCTCCAAAGAATCTGAATTCAATTTTCAAATCGACTTTTTGCTCTTTTATAAAATTAGCATTGATGAATCCTTGTCCGTCTTCATAACAAACTTCGTTCAAACTCATGTTATTTTTAAAGCTCAATTGTCCTTTCCCATACCATTTAAAAATGGATTCTTTGGCGCTCCAGAAAAGTGTTAAAAGTTGATATTGTAACATTGTAGGTTGATCAGAGAAGGTTGAACACAGGTCAAGTTCTGGTTCACGTAAAAATCTTTCTTTCACTAATTCAATTTTGGGAGTAATTAATTCTACATCAATGCCGACAGCATTATTTTCACTTACGATCGCCGCTGCAAAATCTTTACAATGCGAAATAGAGAAATGTAATTTTCCATTCGATAATAAAGGTTTTTTTGATTCCGCAATTTCAATCAAATGAAAAGGAAATCCAGGATGCAACAACTGCAAAAGATACCGGCCGGCAAGATGTTGCAACCTCTTGTGTGGATGCATTACTTCCCTTGTAACAGACGCCTTTTCAAAAAAAAAGTCTTCATCTTCTGTAATGTGCCACACGGCAAGTTTTGTAGAATCGTTGATATTATGTTGATAAAACAGAGGCATTTAAAAAAAATTATCCTTCTTTTTGTGGTTCATGAATTACTTTGCAATTGTAAAAATAACAGCAATTAAATGATTTTATCTGATAAGAGAATTTTGGAAGAAATAGAAAAGAAAACGATCATCATCATACCGTACAACCGCGAAAAATTAGGCAGCAACAGCTATGATGTACATCTTGGGAAAAACCTGGCTGTTTATAAAGATAAAATTCTCGACGCAAAAAAACACAACGAGATTGAGCATTTTGAAATCCCTGACGACGGTTATATTTTAGAGCCGAATGAATTGTACCTCGGTGTTACGGATGAATATACAGAAACACACGCACACGTCCCATTTCTGGAAGGGAAATCTTCTACAGGTCGCCTGGGTATTGATATTCATGCCACAGCCGGAAAAGGCGATGTTGGTTTTTGTGGTCACTGGACCTTGGAAATTTCGTGTAAAATTCCTGTTAGAATCTACGCGGGAATGCCTATTGGGCAGCTTATCTATTTCCCTGTGGAAGGGGAAGTGGAAGTGAGATATGATTCAAAGAAAAATGCCAAATACAGCCATCAGCCTGATAAGCCGGTAGAAAGTATGATGTGGAAAAATAAGTTTTAATGCTGCTCAGATAAATAAATAATTTCTAATTTTTCATTTTTACAGGAATTCAAAATATCGAAAAAGGCTGTTTTCTTTTCTTTATCGTCAGTTAATAAATGCTCAGAATTGAGAAGAATTATTCTGACTTTTTCTTCTTCTATCCAATCCAAATCTGCGAGCACTTCTTCCAGTGCATCCAGATTATGTCCAAAATAATGCGGAATGGAAAGTTGTTGCTGCAATGTTTGATAACATTGCTGAATAATTCTACAAATACTACCGTCTACAAAAACAAATCGTATGTTTTTTTCAGAGTAATATGAGGCGGGAATATTAAATATCGTACTCATTTTATTTCCGTAAAAGTTTGATAATGATCATTCGTGTACCAACTCCGGCCATCACTTCCGGTTACGATCCTTTCGGTGCCCCTGTTTTGTCCCGGTATTTTTGGGTTCACATCCCATTCCTGGTATTGAATCGGATTTCCAACGCTATCTTCCTGCGGCAAAATTTTTTCCCGGTTTGAAAAGACGGTGCCACCAACATAACCTGGCATCGGATGGTGATTGGCTTTGATGTATTTCAAAACATCGTAAACCTTTTGGGGAATCTGGACATTAGTGGTTTTAGGACTTTCCCCGGCAATACTTTGAGAAGGGGCGACCGAAGATTTGGTATTCGTTGCAGAAGGTGAAGTCTCAAAGATCTGTTTTCCGATAAACAGGCCTAAAATCAATCCGATAATGATTCCGAAAATTAATTGCGCATAACTTTTTTGCATAAATCAAAGATATAATATCAATGATGAATAATAATGTAAAAACAGTTGCAGTTTTTGGATTCATTTAATCTATTTCCAAAATTTTCTTTCCGTATAAAAAAAGGCGCAGGTGATTAACCCACGCCTCCCGGATAATTCAATAAGAAATTGAAACTTTAAGAATTTTGATCATCATCCGGCCCGTGATTTTGATCGTTGTTTAAATGGCCGTGATTCATTCCCCGGTTATGAAAGTTCTGTGCTGCATTTGCAATAGCCTGTTCCCGCTCTGATTTCAAAGCAAGGATATTTTGTTTTCTTTCTGCTTTCGGCACACTTTTGTCCTTTCTTGCGGCTTTAATCTTATATGCATAATCGGCTCTGATTGCAGCTATTTGTGCATCTAGCTGAGACGTAGGTTTGTAAGGCGTAAAGCCGTAACCATAAGGATAACCAAAAAACGGATTACCAAATCCATAATTAAAGTAAGGGTAACCATATCCAAAACCACCATAAGTAAATCCAATGGCAGGCGCTATAATAACCCTGGTATGTCCGCGGTAGTAACCCCTACCCTTTTGGGCATAAGCACCGGAGGCAATTGCGAGAGAAACGATCATGATCATTATTATCTTTTTCATAAAATTGATTTATTTAATTTTCATTTCATTAGACGCAAAAACAAGAAAAAGTCATAAGAAAAAAGAGTCAGAATCAGAACTATAACAGTTTGTTTTTTAAGGAATGTTAACGCGAAACCTAAAGAAGTATTTCAGCTAATTATTCACTTTGTAAAACATTAAATATTTATGAGAAATTTTTACAAAAGAGTCTGCTTTTACCACAGATAATCTGAGGAAGCCTCTTTTAGAACATCTTCTCTTTTAAAACTTTTTTTTCAACAAACGAAGAAATATTGGAGAATCGTAATTTATTTTTTTGAAATTTGAAACAGTCAGCTCTGAATAACCTGAAATTTTTTACTCATGAAAAAATCCATACTCCTTTTTTCTTTCTTGTTCCTGCTACAGTTTACTTTTTCTCAAACCATCCAAAAAGTGGCTCCAGGAATCTGGAAAATCACTTATGGTGTGCCTGAAAAACATCTGCCAACAGAATTTAAAGAAAAACCGTTATCGAGTGACATGCAGCAATTACCAGATAATAATACGGTTCCGTTTAATTTAAAAAGCATGCGGTTTTCCAAGTTGCCTTCAGGCGTTTTAGCGGAAATGGATGTTGACAGCAGTGAGCGTTTTTATGGGTTTGGATTACAGATCAATTCTTTTGAACAAAGAGGCATGAGAAGAGAAATCCGTACTTGTAGTTGGCCTGTCGGGAACGTAGGTTTTAGCCATGCGCCGATGCCTTTCTATATTTCGTCGAAAGGCTATGGAGTGTTGGTTAATACTTCACGATATACCATATTTTATATGGCTTCAAAAGGCAAATTAAATCGTTCTAAGGCGCTCTTGTCGGATACTTCAGCCAAAAATATTTCGCTAAATACCATTGATCTTTATGGAAAAAAATACAGTCGCTCAGATGAAGTAAGCATTCTTACGGAAGGAACCAACGGCGTAGAAATTTATGTTCTAAGCGGCCCCTCCATGAGGGATGTGATCAAACGGTATAATCTTTTTTCCGGTGGCGGCTCATTGCCTCCTTTGTGGGGTTTGGGCTTTGAATATCGTGCCAAAGCGACTTTTAAAAGTGAACAGGTTTTGCAAACAGCAAATTATTTCCGTTCCAATCATATTCCCTGCGACATATTTGGACTGGAACCCGGGTGGCAAAGCGCCTCATATTCCTGCTCGTTTAAGTGGAATGATAAGAACTTCCCAAATCCAGATTCATTTGTACATAAAATGAACGCGCAGAATTTTAAAATCAATTTATGGGAGCACGCCTACACACATCCCACCTCTCCTATTTTCTCTCAGATTGCTCCTTATTCAGGCGATTATACGGTTTGGACAGGCGCAGTTCCTGATTTTATTTTACCGCAAGCCAGGAAGGTTTTTGGTGGTTATCACGAAAGGGAATTTGTGAATAAGGGAATTGCCGCTTTTAAACTCGATGAATGCGACGCAGCTGATTATGCAAATGCTGCTAAAGAATGGAGTTTCCCGGATATTGCCACTTTTCCTTCAGGAATAGATGGGATTCAAATGCGGCAAATATTTGGTTATTTGTATCAACAAACGATGCTCGATATTTACAAGAAAAACAACCTTCGTACTATGTTCGATGTCCGCGCATCTTATCTTTTCGCATCGCCTTTTGCTTCGACCCTCTATTCTGACATGTATTCTTTGAGAGATTTTGTGCGCATGACGGTCAATTCAGGATTTGCGGGCGTAAACTGGTCGCCGGAATTACGCGAAACTTCTTCTGACGCGGAACTAATTCGTCGTATGCAGGCAAGCCTGATGTCT
>JBQCFI010000534.1:0-18735 GCA_051959325.1 Ginsengibacter sp.
CAGCCCATTTTTTATTTCTTTATTGCGATATCCAAAGGTCGGCACATCACTTAGAATGACCAATACCGGGCAATGTTCAGAAGCACGTTTGATGATCTGATCTCTTAATGAATTTTCTGCAGGGTGGTATAATTGAAACCATGCCTGTCCTTGCGTGATTTCACTGATTCGCTCAATAGTGCTCGTACTTACTGTACTTAATACGAAAGGGATGTTGTGCTGAAAGGCAGCTTTGGCCAGTATTTCAGGAGAATCAGGCCATATCAATCCTTGCAAACCAACTGGTGCAATTCCAAAAGGAGCATCATAAACATGTCCAAAAAGTTCAGTTTTCGTATCACAAGCATTATGATCTGAAAGGTATTTCGGCATCAACTCCACTTCACGAATTTCGACAGTATTTTTATAAAGATTTACTTCTTCATTGCAGCCCCCATCAAGGTATTCAAAAGCAAACCGAGGAATGCTGCTTTTTGCTTTTTTTATTAAATCTTCTACAGATGGATATCTTGGATTGTATTGCAATTTCATGTTGATATTTGTTAGTATATAAAGTCGCGATTCTTTTGAAAATAAAATATTGCCTAAACATTATCTGTTTATTGGCTCACAATATAACAATAGACGCAATCGTCAGGAATCGGAAGTTTCTTTATATTTTCCATAACTTTAAAATCCTTCTTCTATTCAGCGATTAAAAACAAATAATTTGAACCTTTTTATTTAACGACCGATATACAGCTAATTTTTATCCTTTTATAACTTTTTTGTCAACAACTTCTCTTGATAAAACATTCTCCATGGTATGTGCCATTCCGTTTTCACACATTAAAATCAAGTATTCCGTTACCGCATTTATAAATCCGGGAAGCAGAATCAAATCCGCGTCCCATAAGTTTACATTTTCAAAAACCTCTCTCGCAATTGTACTTGGGGTCTTGCTTTGCCACAAATTATAATAAAACTCAGCCATTTCATCATCTATCAGGTAATAACCATTGGAAGATTCACCAAAAAATTCATTGTTTATTTGCTTTGTTGCTTTCATAAAAAATAGGTAAGCTGAAATTCCAAACGCAAATAATTTTGGGACACTATTATAGGTTTTATAATAATTTATAAGAAGGGGAATGCAACGCGTTTTTATTTTAGAAGTATAATTAAAGGTGATATTGCGCCAGTAGTGGCTTATATGTGGATTACGGAAACGGTCCAGAACTTTTGAAATGAAAAGTTGTTTAATGGAATCGTCAATCTTACACGGAATAGAAGGACTGATTTCATTATTCATCAAGTCAATAATTAGTGTAGACATCAGGTCGCTTTCCACTGAGTCCCTTACCGTTTTATAACCTGACAGGAAAGCTGCACCGCAAAAAAAAGTATGTGTTCCATTCAACAACCTAAGTTTTAATTCGCGATGAAGTTCTATATTATTTTCAATAATCACTCCTTCATCTGCATTGCAAAAAGAGAGAATTTTTTTAACATGATCATTTCCCTCAATAGCCCATAATCTGTATATTTCTGTTACCGTCAACAGGTCATCTTTGTACTCTAATTGGTCTTCAATGGCAATCCTAGTTTCCTCATCGGGCATCCCGGTAACGATCCTGTCTACCAATGAATTACAAAAATAATTACTCTCTTCAAGCCATTCCATAAACTCATCTTCCAAACCATTCAGATAAGCGAGTTCGAAAATAATGGCTTCCAATTTCTTACCATTATCAGGAATCAATTCGGTAGGTACTATCACCAAGCCTCTTTCTCTACTGCCATTAAAGGCGATAAATCTTTCATACAAAAATGAAAGCAATTTTCCCGGAAAAGAAACGGGCGGATACCGGTGTACCGATTCATTTATTTGACGGATTCCAACTTCTGTTGTATTAGAAATAATTACATTCAAATGCTCATTATGGGCACACTTCAAGACTCGCTCCCATTCATTATTAGCGTTTAAAACCCTGCTTATTGCAGAAGACACAATATTATTTTCAATCTTTTCTCCTTTCTGGATACCGCGCTCGCATATCGTGTACAGACAATCTTGCTTTTCAAAGGCCAAACAATCTCCTTTTGACGTAGATTTAACAATGACAATTCGGCCATTAAATATACCTTCTCGATTTGCCTTATCAATAAAATAATCGGGTAGACCACGAAGCAATCTTCCAGTTCCAAATTGCAAAACTTTCTCCGGTAAATCGCATATGCCAGTGTTTGGAAGTGTTACCAAATGTCCCGGAATGTTCTTTAAAGTGTAAAGCGATAATTTCATTGATTAATGTTTAATTCATTTTGCTAACAAGATTAATGTGATAAATATTGTCCATCATTTGTTTCTTTCCTTAATCCAACCATTCCCTGAAGAACAGTGCTTGAGTGTAGTTTCACTCTGCAATTTTTGGCTTGACCAAGCACAGATAGTTCTTTATGACATATGTTTGTTTGCAGTTGTTTATGAGGTTACTTAAAACTTTAAGATTCTAAATGCATCCTTAAACTTTTCATATTTGATTTCATCATTTTCTATTAGTTAAAGTAATTTATTCTGACTTGCGAAGGCTTATCATTACAACACCATGCGGTCTTACATCGGTGGCAAATTCATCCTCAAACACACCGACATCTTTTTGCCTCCATAAATCACGCACAATATAACTGCCTTTTATTCCAAGATCGGTCCATCTTAAAACCATTTTGCGTGTAACGCTATCCGTCAGATTGAACAGGCCTGCCGCCTTGCTTCCATCTTCAAGATCTTTTGCAAGAATGCCGGACGAATCTTGTCTCGAAACTACCGTAGCCTGCCTTCCCAAAGGATCCTGGTTTACAGAAATTACTTCATCATTCGTTAAAAGACTCAATGTAAAATCATCCAGTTTTGTAAGATCACAGCCAAGCAACAATGGCACAGACATCAGGCACCATGCACTCACATGAGAATATTGTTCATCTGGAGTAAGATGTGTGGGATGCGGATCTTTACCCCAACCTACCCAACCAACCACCATCATATCAGGATCATTCCAGTGGCCGGGATTGGCATAAGGCGCCCATTTGTCCTGCGTCAGTAATCTGGCTTTTAAGCTTTTCCAGCTATCCCTAATGTCTCCGCCGGTGCGCCAGGAATTAGCAACCTTCGAAAGAGTTGCAATGGAACCAAATGGCGTGCTGTTTGAAAGACTAAAGACAATATCACGGCCGCTCGTTCTAAGTGTTTCATACATGGCTTTTGTTTCAGGCAGTTCAATTGGATTCCAGTCATATTTTAAATAATCAAAACCCCACTTTGCCCATTGGCTTACATCATTTTTCAAAAAAGTATAATCCCCGATTTTATAAGGAAACAATTTTTTGTTACGGGCAACATTTACTTTTGTTCTTTCAAAAATACCCTGAGGGTTCATAGAAGAGCCACCGATATGATGCCCGTAAGATTCGACCCAGGGAGTGGAATAAATTCCGATTTTCAACCCCATATCATGCACTTCATCACACAAGGCCTGCATATCAGGAAAAGTTGACGAATCAGGCAATATTGCATGAAACCTGCCGCCCCGTTTTCCCTGCCAAACATCATCAATATTCATGTAAGACCATCCGTGATTCGCTAATCCGCTTTTTACCAACGCTTTTGCATTTGCCAATACAAGGTTTTGGGTAACTTTTGTCGCATAAATATTCCAACTGTTCCAGCCCATTGGAGGAGTTAAGGCTATATTTTCACCAACTATTATTTTAAACTGACGTGAAGCATGGCCTTTCCTGTTTCTTGCCTGAAGGGTAATAATATATTCTCCGGGAACATGAATTGAACCTGAGATGCGTCCCGTTTTTTTGTTGATCTGAATTCCCTTTGGGAGATATTTTCCTGAAAATCTTACAGGACGCACACCTGTTACTGGTATCGTGTATAATACAGGATGATCGGGGCGCACTCCAAAAATTTTAGGGCCGTTGATCTTTGGTTCTGGCCCGCTTTTAGGAGTTAAAATAAATTTGGATAAGCTATCCTGCGCTCTAAGGGTATAAGAATAGCTACAGCAAATAAGAATTAAATAGAGAAGTTTTTTCATGAACAATTTGAGATCGGTCTAATGAGAAATAAAATATTTAGCGATGAGTATTTATTCTTGCAATTGAAGAAAAATTTTAGAGCTTTTATTTTAGTTCTTTAGCAAATCATTCAACTATTCTAGCAAAAGCGGCGGTGATTCTTCTAGCATTCTATAACAAATGGAATGACAAAATAATGCTTCTAAATGATTCCAATAAAGGAATAAAAATCGGCTTATTGTAGTGAAACTTTACTCTAAAGGCATGGTCGCCCACATGGAACTTATCTTTATTTAGCAACTTCTATCTTGATCACTAATTTTTTCGCTACTTTATTTCCACGGAGCGTAATATCACGTCGATGTACATCTGATGGTAAGTTTTAAATGAACCAGCCAATTGCCTTTGTCATCAGTCTTTACTTTTTCTGTATTGTTGTTCCAGTTATTTCTTATTTCAACCACTTCTCCAGCGTCGGCCCAGCCCCACAATGCAATCGTTGTATTTTGTTGCAATACCATATTATCGGAAATAATAGCAGGCAATATTACATCAGCAAAAGCAAAGTTGCTTAGCAAAAAAATAAGAAACAAAAGCTCAAATAATTCCTGTTTTTCATTTTCATTTTTAAAAATCGTTTTTGTACAGGTGAAACAATTATTGATTTCAGTTTAAAAAGCTCTTTCCCATTTTGCAATGGCTTTATCTCATAGTTTAATTACCGGGCTTTGAAAAAGTGGTGGTAGCAATGGTATGTTTAATAAATGGGAGCGGCGCTTTTTTATCATACTCGGACGTACGAAGGGTGCGGAATAAAAATACTTCACCATTTATTTCCATACTTCCTTCCTGTCGCGAGTATTCACCTCAATACCCAATATTTGCCAAAGTATTTTTACCAAGCCTTTCTGAAAGCTGCGCCAGGTATAGGCTTCCAGGTGTAACAGGCACTCCTGGTGAATCATAAATACCTTCGGGAACAAAGGGCTCGGTATTAAACGGCATTGTTTTTTTTGCATGTTCGCCGGTGCTTCCTATGACCCAATTGGCTGAACCCGGGGGCATTTGATTTAAAAATGCTTTTGCTTGACTGTTCCACGCCACTGCCCAGCCAACGGTCCAGCCATGCCCTGAACCATATTCACCACGATTCATAAAATCAATACCTCCATCAGGGACTTCACAATTATCAACTAACAATCCGGTGGCCCACCTTTGATGCGGCTGTATCCATCCATTACCTCTAAAAACACAATTAAGCAACACCACAGGCCCTGTTACTTTTGCTCCGGTTCCAAAGAAAAAAAGATTGTCTCCTGTAACCTTGCAATTATTAAAAAACAATTGTTGACCGCTTCCGTTAATGTCAGCAGGCTTGGCAGCGCCTATGGTTGGCAGGTCGTGAAGAATAGAAAGATTGTCAATTGTAATCCGACGTCCGGAAACACTTACACTGTTTACCGTATTCAGTACTTCGATATTTCTTGCCCACCCATCAGTAAGACCACTCATGGAAAAAGCTCTGTTGCTGGCCTGGCTGATTGTTACTGACTGAGCCGGAGAATTAATCCTCAAATTTTCAATGCCTATTTGCGATAACTCGCCAGAAGTAGTAACCTTCACTACAGATACACCCGGGGGATTTAAATATTTTGCATCATAACTATCAGTCAACGGAACATCCACCGTGATTTTATTTTTATCTTTTTTTATGATAGCACGGTTGCCGGTTATATCGCCGGTAATCCAGGTTTGTTTCTTTCCATTTCTTTCAAGCACATCCATACCCATGAAGTGTACCCACGCTTCCGTTACCGGTCGAATGATGCGGATGGTATCACCAACAACAAACCCTGAAGCATCCGAAAGGCTAAAAGAATTGGCACCGGAAGGCACATAATTATCAGCAAAATTTGCAGCAGTCCCAATAGTTCTTGTTAGGACTTGTCCTCTCACCGAGATACAAAGATGCGGCTTACCGGTCATGCTAATGATGGTTCCATTTGCGTCCGGACCGCTGCCGCGCAATACTACTCCGCAGGCTTTTATATTGATTGTTTTTTCACAATCGTAATTCCCCGCTTTTAATAACACGGCTCCCCGAAACCCTTTAATCAAAGGCATTTCAGATACTTTGTCAATCGCATTTTGTATTGCTTCTGAATTGTCTCCCGCTATTGGGCTTAAGGTAATTTTTACATCAACCAATGGAATTTTTACACCACCTCCCATGTATCCTGCGTAAGAAAAATCCATGATCCTATCACCCTGTGGTAATCTTTTATATTCAAGTTTTCCATTTGAATTAAGATAAACCCACTTGCTTTTTGCGGGCTTATTATTTTGAGCGTGAACACTTGAAAAACAAAAAACGAGTACAGCAAAAACTGAAAATAAAAACCATCTTTTGGAATGATAAAATACATTACACATATGGAGAGATTTACTGCTTAATAATTTTAAACACGAATTTCAGGCACGAATTACACGGATTTGAAAACATTGCTCAACCCATTACTTCACTCCCGCTTTTAAATCGCCGATTTTGTTATTTGCGATTTTCACATCTTTGGTATTCCCTTCTTTTAAAACAAATGCGTTTGCTTTTCCCTTCACTTCATTGTTACTGATACCAGCGCCATTTACATTCTCTAACCTTATAACCGATTGCGCTTCGCTGGTTTCAGGAATATGGCATTGTGTGATTTCAATATTCTTTCCATCCTCACAAATAATGGCCGGGCGCAGGTCGTTATTCTTCAGACGAAATGTAACGTTCTTTAATTTCAATCCTTCCACATGCCTTGCCCACACGCCATAAGCGGGAATGGTAGGGCCAAATGTTTTTACTTCAGGATATTTATCAATGGCCTCAGGGACTTCATGTCTTGCATTTTCAAGAGTGCCGGTTCCCAATAAATCAATTTCAATATTTTCCAAAGTAAGGTTGGTAATGTAATGACCAGGGACACCGGTGACTAATATCCCTGATGGCGGTTTCAATTGTGCAGAATCGGCAGCTTTCGCTTTCACATTTTTTACAATTACATTTTCAAAAGTGCCTGTCGCTTGTTGGGTATCCACGTCTTTTCGAAAAACACTCAGCCTCGAGCCGAGTCGAAAAAGCATTGGCGTCCTTACGTTAATCATTGTAATATCGGATATCTCAATATTGCGCAAATGAGCACCATCGACCGTAAGCAGTTTGATCCCGCCATTTTTGGTATCATAAATATAGCAATCCGAAATTTTGATGTCTTCAAAATCAGCCATTGATTCAGTTCCCATTTTAATACCGGCCTGGTTACTTTTGAGCCTCATTCCACTAACCACAATATTCTTACATGCCATTTTGCTTGATGTAGTTTTAAAAACCAGCGCATCATCACCGCTTGTTACATCACAATTTTTTATGCGCACATCCTGGCAACCATCTATGCCGATGCCATCATTGTGAGCCACACCTACACTCAATATTTTTACATTTTCTATCACCAAGTTTTTCGATTGAAAATAATGCGAGGTCCATGCACCGGCATAATTAAGCGTTATATCTTTTATCGTAACACCCTTGCAACGTACGATTCTCAATAAAAAAGGGCGACGGCCCCACCGTTGCCCTTCTGCTCTAGAATCGGTTTTAATCTGTTCTTCTTTTAATTTACTCCCTTGGCCATCAATAGCACCTTCACCTTCTATTCCCACATTTTTTGCATCTACTGCCACGAGCAATGCCCAGCCTACAGAAATTCCAAGGCCTTCTACAAATGGGTCGAGATTTTGGTAATCATCTAAATGAGTACTACCTAGCAAACGCGCGCCCTTTTGCAAATGAATAGTTACATTATCTTTCAAAACAACGGTTCCCGATAGAAAAGTTCCTTTAGGAAAAATGACTTTCCCTCCTCCACTTCGGTTACACTCATCAATAGCTTTTTGTATAAAAAAAGAATTTAAAGTTTGACCATCCCCCACAGCGCCATACTTTGTTATATCCACATCTGTTGCATGAGCAACTGTAGTGAACAGTATAGCGACCCCAATCAAAATTTTGTATTTATTCATAAGCTTCTATTTTTGTTGAACGGGCTTATCTTCCAACAATCACATCCACTTCATTGAAAAAAAACCGCAAACCCAGTTATTTTTGTTTTACATTAATTATAAGGTTACCTGAATCACATCCACCAGGTTAGTACGAATATCCGCCGGCAAATCAATGGTCAATAATCCATCTGCGTAATTTGTTTTTAATTTCCTTTGAGAGCCTAAAAGCCTTATTGACTTTGGCTTGCGGTTGACTTTTAAAGTAAGCGTTACATCTTTTGCTGGTAAACGATCTGCTTCATACTTTCCTCCTTCTTTAAATTCGGGGATAGCAAAAAGATAGCGGAAGTTATCTTTTGAAGTGGCCGGTACAGAAGCCGTTTCATCTTTAGGCAATTTCTGTACATGCTGTACAGAAATCCCATTTATCTTCATCCAATCCTGCACTATTTTCATATTTTTATATACTGCTTCAGGAAATATACCATCAGATGTAGGACCTACTCCTAACAGATAATTAACGTCCCATGCACGTGCAGCAACAAACTCGCCCAAAATGAAAGCATTGGAACGGAACGGGATAGTGTTGCTGTTGGCCCAACTGTTTGTCCAAGTGTTGCAAAACTCTGCCCATGTATCACCCGGATCCGTTTTGGGCGGGTTGCGTTCAAAAGTGATAAAATCACCTTTGCCATGCAGGCGCGGATTCATTACAATGCCGGGCTGTAGCTTACGAATCTCTTCCTGTGTAATCACATTATTGCCATTAGGAATTGGTGGCTTCCCATCAAACCAAAGAAGGTCGATTTTTCCGTAACGGGTTAAAAGTTCTTCCACCTGTCCTTTCACCATCGCCGCATATTCCGCCTGATGTTTTTTAATGTCCGCTTGATCCTTTTTCAGTTTTCTGGGGTTCAGGTCTCCATCAACTTTTGGAAGATCCGGATTGGAAGTATAGGCTTTGCCATAAATAAAACTCATGTAGTCGCGGTCAAAATACCAATTGGGAGGGGAATAATAAAGTCCTACTTTTAGGCCATATTTGCGACAGGCATCCACGAAAGGTTTTATTAAATCCCTTCCACCCATATAGTTTTTAGTGCTGAAATCTCCATAATCGCTGGGCCACATCGCAAAGCCTTCGTGGTGCCGCGTAGTCAACACCGCATAAGTGAAACCCGCCTCCTTAGCAGCTTTGATCCATATTTCAGGATTATAATTGCCCGGGTTAAAATCTTTTGCCATCGCAAAATATGCATTAGGCGTAATCACGGGCGGCTTGCCATTGAGGTTAAAATCTTTTTCACGAACCACACGGGCGAGCTCTGCAGAGTCTAACTTTTTATTTACAAGAGCCCTGCCCGGTATCATTGGCCATGAGATGTCGAGATTTTTTACAGAAGCCAGTCCCCAATGAATAAATAAACCAAGCCCGGCATCCGGATACCACTGTGCATCTGGATTTAATGAATGTCGAACAACATTTCCTGCCGTTATATTGATCATACCATGCTCAGCGTTCACCGTTTCTTTATCGGTATTCTGTGCTTCGACAGAAAAGCAGAAAGCAAAGCATCCTGCAATAAAAAATAAATGACGAAAATTCATCAGCGTGAAAATTAATATCTTTGTAAATAATTCTTTTTCTATTAATCTAATGGTCCGGTTTTCATTTTATCTTTTGCCACAATATTCACATTAGTCACTTCGCCCTGCACTTCTACTTTAATTACAGTAGCAATTGGGTCGATTGCTTTTGAGGGCACATCCAACTGCATTCCCCCATCAACTAATGTTGCTTTTATTTTACCTCCGGCTAATAATTTCGCAGAAATAATTTTATTCTTTAACCCAGGTACTAATAATTTTCCATCGACAGGCCAGTTGAAAACACTAAAATAAAGCGTTGTCTTATTTTTAGATTCGACACTGGTACAACGTCCCCAATCGAAAGGCACTACAGGACTGGCTTTTGTGTCATAAATCGCCTCATGGTTTACTTTTAGCCATGAGCCTATTTGTTTCAGCCTGTCTATACTTTCCGTGGGAAAAGTACCGTCATCTTTAGGGCCGACATTCAATAAATAATTGCCGCCTTTGGAAGCAATATCGATCAGGTTCCTGATAAGCGTTTCTGTACTTTTCCATTTATGATCCCAACTCTTATAACCCCATGAGCCGTTCATTGTCATACAGGTTTCCCAATCCTTTCCATCGAGTTCGCGCTGTGTAGGGATTTTTTGTTCGGGCGTTTTGGTGTCGCCCGGAAAGTTAGGGCGTTTCAACCGGTCGTTGGTAATAATGTTCGGCTGTAATTTCAAAAGTGCCTGCAATTTCAAAGCAGCTTCGTCCGTCATGTTGGTTGGAGTGTCCCACCAAAGCACAGCAACGTTTCCGTAATTGCTCATCAGCTCTTTTACCTGGGGAACCGCTACTTCATCTATATACTGAGCAAAACTTCTGGTTTCCTGTGCCGGATCCCAATGGCCGTTGTGTGCTTTTGTGTAGGCATCAATTTTTGCAGAGTCAGGATTGGGCCAGCCTTCTCTCATTTCTTTTCTTGCCACCGCACCCCCGGGATTGTTCCAGTCTTGTGCTTGCGAATAATAAAACCCCAGCTTTATACCATATTTTCTACAAGCGTCTGCCAAAGGTTTCAGCAAATCTTTTCCATAAGCGGTAGCATCTACTACATTCCATTTACTCGCTTTAGAATCAAACAACGCAAAGCCATCATGATGCTTCGCAGTAATAACAATGTATTTCATACCGGCTTCTTTTGCCAGCTTTACCCATGCATCAGGATCGTAATTTACAGGATTGAAACTTTTAGCTCTTTCCTGGTATTCCGCCACAGGTATTTTACAGCGATTCATAATCCACTCAGCCCCACCCTTTGCCTGCTCATGCCCGTGATAGACACCGGCCCATTGAGAGTATACCCCCCAATGGATGAACATGCCGAATCGTGCTTCACGCCACCATTCCATACGATGGTCTTTTTCGCTTTTAGTTTCTTTGGTTTGAGCGTCGGCCATATTAACTGATATTGCCAAAAGTGCAACCGCCAAAATTAATTTCTTCATTTTTAATTTTTTTCAATTGAAATAAGGTAGATAGTTTTTAGCTGCAATTAAGCAACTTATTCTTACGAAATTGAATAAAGTATTACCCAGGCATTCAACTATTTTGACAAAAATATTCTCCGGTCATTGAATCATTCTAAAATTATATACTCAAAAATTTTGGCTTGAATCATTTCTCTTTCTTCCTCCATCTCTGTTTCCTCCTTCTCGCGTTTCACCACGCATTCTGTTTGGATTCCTTTCACCGGGTGTTTTTTGGTACTTCCTGCTACCAACAAATTTTTGCAATCTTAAACTAAATGACAGCAGAAAATAGCGGCCTAATCGTTCGTTTTGAGCATCAGTAATGGTCGTACCATTTACCATCCTTGAGATGCCTGTGTTTTGGTTAAACAAATCGAACCCCTGAACACGCAAGGTTCCGGCATTTCTATTTAGAAACCTATATTCGACGTATAAACTTAACAAAGACGGGTTGGTATTCACTGCGCTTACAAAGCCCGAGTAGATGATTTTTGTGAAATCATATCCGAGAGTCCAGTCTGTAAAAAAATAATTTTTGCCGTCTACACCCAAACGCAATGTTTTGACTTCTGTATTGTTTTTGTATGTAGCGTAATTGGTAACGGTTTCATTGACAGAATAACTTCCGCTCACAGCCGCATCCACTATGTCCGGAATATCCATCCGGAAACGGGCAGAGGGAGTAACTACCCAATTCTGCCCATTGTTTTTTTGATTATCCGTAAAAGAAATATTATTATCAAAACTGCCTGAAGCGCTGACAGTAGCAGAGAATTTTCTTCTGCTAAAGGGCTGGGTAAATGATATGTTCCCGTTTAATCCATAAAATCCGTTAGTGTTGATATAGGATGAGGTTCGGCTGGTACCCTGTTTTGCATTAACTACGCTTCTTACAATTTTATTTTGTGTCTGGTCAAATGACAGGTTGGTAAAAAAGGAAGTACCGGTTAAAATGCCCACTTTATTATATTGGAATCTTAGCCTGTTGGTAAATTCTGCTTTAAGATCCGGATTTCCAATCACTATGTTTTTGCCGTTGGAACTATCAGCTACAGGTTGCAATTGCGCAAACCCCGGCTCTCTGCTTGATCCGCCATAATTGACAGAGAGCGAATGGCTCCTTGCAAAATTGTAAGCAAACCTTGCGGTAGGCTTAAAATTAAAATTTTTTGACGATGTTGAAATATTTCTCCCATTATCCATACCGGTCAGAATTGATGGCTGGGCTACGACCCCCATCAAAAAATTATATTTCACTTTTCTCATATTGAAATTAAGGCCATACCGATTCGTAATGAATTTGTATTTATAATCATTGCTCTGCAGCACATTTCTTACTTTGTCTCCGGAAAGAGGATCTATATCATCCGTATTTCTAATGCTTTGGGTACTTGAAATATTCCAGCTATAACTTGCCTCAAGTGAAGTGTATTGTCCCAAAGGTTCATTATAGGAAAACCTTAGGCTACTTGATGTATTTTCAGCATTGGTTTTGATCATCTGGTGACGAATGGAATCTGTGGCGAAAACGGCAACACTGGAAGAATCGCGGTATTCATTGTTGCCGTCGCGGTTTTGATCTCTTGAAGAATAATCTATACCCGCATTAATACTAAAATTCCTACCCCGTTTTTTAAATTTATGGTTTAAGAAAAGATCAGAACCTGCGGAAGGAGCAGAAGCACTTGTAGAAGATCGACTCTTGTTCGTTGTATAAAAAGTAATGCCGTCTCGTAGGGCAGTAATATCAGATATTCCACTATTGCTTCCATCGGATGAAGCGTATGAAAAATAAGGAGTTATTTTTAAATAATTTGAGGTGTCTATTTTATATTCGAGGTTCCAGGTAATCCTATGATTATTGGAGATACTTCTGTTATTAGATGAGTGGCTCGTGGTGCGCACATTAGAAGGGTTCAAATCCTGCTGATAGGACGATCCGATTGTTTTATTATTACGCCCCGTGTAGCTGTAACTACCATAAGACGTTATATCCGGTCCCCATTTATTCCTGTAATTAAATCCGGCAGATTTAGCAAGAGTATTGCCATCCCCTCCGCTTCCGGCACGCTCGGTGCTACCAAAATTTGCTCCGCGTGCCCCCCCTCCACGGCCACCACCATTGAAATTAAATGTATTTCCATTCGTATTATTAATCGATCCTAAAAAAGCAATTTGGCGGTCGTCTTTGAAATTATTGACAGCAATACGGCTACCATATCTCTCTTGTGTGCCGGCAGCCACAGTAGCTTTACCAAAACTTCCTTTGCTTTTTCCTTTCTGGATATTAATGTTCAACACTTTTTCAGGTTCGCCTTCTTTAATTCCGGTGAGGTTTGCCTTCTCGCCATAATCATCAATAACCTGGATGTTTTCAATGATGTCTGCGGGCAGATTTTGCGTAGCCGTTTGCACATCTCCTCCAAAATAATCTTTGCCGTTTACCCGCACTCTTTTAATAGTCTGGCCCTGTGCAGTTACATTACCGTCGTTATCTACAGTAATTCCAGGAAGCTTTTTAATCACATCTTCAACGGGCGCACCTTCCCTCACTTTATAGGCTTGAGCATCGTATTGAATGGTATCTTCTTTGATGGTAACCGGATTCTTTTCGATGACTACTTCATTTAGTTCATCTATTTTCATATGAAGTTTTATCGGTTTGATTGTAAAAATTTTACCCTCTTTTGCATCGACAGAATATGTTTCTGAAAAATTTTTATAACCAATGGACGTAGCCGTGATTACAAATTCAGATCCATTTACTTTTGAAAACTCAAAAGCACCTGTGGCATTACTTACCGTTGTTAGATTTTCAGATGCTGATTTCAAATTGATAGTTGCGCCATGAAGAGGGGCACCGGTAGTATCTGTTACCGTTCCGGTTACAGATCTGATCTTTTGAGCTTCAGATGTAGAAGAAACGAATAAGGCGAAAGCAGATAAAACAAATATTCTCATGATTATTACAGTTAGAGAAAGAGATAAAAATGAAAGATAAGACGCCGGCAATCTGCCCAATGTAAATGATTACAATTGGCAATTTTCCGGAAGTTCAAAAATAATCCTGATTTTTTTTGCAGGCAACGCAACGTTTACATTTTATTCAGCGATATTGGCAAAAGAAAAAAACAAAAATTATTACTTTATTTTTGATCCAACAGGATTCAAATTTAAAATTCATAAAAAGGTGATAGAAAGCAAAAAATTCCAGGTAGAAAGTGAAACGCCCTGGGCAGAATTTAGGAAATGGCATTAAACGTCAATTATATGGCTACGATAGTAAGATTATGATGGTAAAAGTGAAGTTTGAAAAAAACGCAGTAAACACAATCCACAGCCATCCTCATACCCAGTAAGTTATCTAGAAAGTGGCACTTTTAAAACAACAATTGGAAACGAAAATAAAATTCTTCAAAAAGGTGATGGCTTTTATATTCCTTCTTATGTGGCGCATGGAGTAATTTGCCTCGAATCCGGCGTTTTGGTGGATGTTTTTGCTCTATTCAGAAATGATTTTCTTCCACAGCGTTAGAAGATAGAACTAAAATTATCGTTTTCATATCCTGACTAATGTTTCAGTTTATAATCCCTTTTATTTCTTCCCTTTAATAAATTATTGAACCAGCAACAAACAAATATGAAAGGATCTTGTTTTTTATTTCATCATAGTTAAAAATATTTTCTCACTTGTGAAATAATTACTTACCCGCAAACTGCTTTCAACTAAAGAAATTATAGAATATCTCGTTTCACAATACAAAAACCCGCTATTTATCCATTTACTGAGAATCACTAATTTACTAACAAGTCCTCCAACCGATTTGTATCAGATTTACACTACAAACGGAATTTCATATTTACAATTATATGACGCGGAGTGAAACAATATTGTGATTGTGAATAAAAAGCATCGCGGCGTCTATGAATAATTTATTCATTTTTCTCTCCATTCCGATGTAATTACAGTAATAAATGAGCTTGTAAATCGAAACGTCAAGATAGATGAATATTTGGCTAATAGTGCTGAATATGTCATTGACTTGTCAGTTAACTTTGTTTTAACAATGGCGAAGAAGATTTACATGAGGAATCGCTTGTAAACACTGCTGTTTTTAGCATTTCATATTAAAAAATGCAAAAATTCTCTCTTAGCTAAATTAATTGCAAACCTTCTAACAACACCCTTATAAAAAATTTTTAAACATATCATTTTTAAACCGTAATACAGTTATATGATTTTCTCATTACTAAGAAGTAGACGCGGGCTGTTTTTCTTTGCGAGTATATTTTATTGTCTCAACGCATCTTCACACAATAAGGTGAAGCCTGCCGGCACCACATCCGCTATCAATTATTCTGCTGAAAGCAACCGCCTCAATGTATCGACGTTTTTGGACAAAGAGACAGAAATTCACAAAGCAACTGATTTTAAAAAAGAGGTGCGCGGAACTGTATCAGATTCGAGTGGAATCCTGGCTAATGTTTCCGTTTATGTAAAAAACCAGCCGAACATTGGAACAGCCACCGATCAAAACGGCAAATACGTATTGGATGTACCTGATGAAAATTCCATATTGGTGTTTGAAATGACCGGTTATGAAACGCTGGAGTTGCCGGTAAAAGGCAAATCTATAATCAACGCTTTTTTAAAAGTAAGTCATCAGGGATTGGATGAAGTAGTAGTCGTTGCTTATGGCAAACAAAAAAAGCAATCAGTGGTAGGTTCCATTACCAGCATTAACCCGCAGGAATTAAAAATTTCGTCAAGCAACCTGACTCAGGCATTGGCTGGAAAACTGGCCGGAGTGATTGCTTATCAGCGCAGCGGTGAGCCGGGTGCAGATAATGCTGAGTTCTTCATCAGAGGCGCCACTACTTTCGGGTACAAAAAAGATCCGTTGATCTTGATAGATGGAATGGAATATTCAACAACAGAATTGGCACGACTAAACGTAGATGATATCGCCAGCTTTTCGATCATGAAAGATGCTACTGCAAATGCATTGTATGGCGCACGCGGTGCTAATGGTGTTATATTAATTACAACAAAGGAAGGTAAAGAAGGACGGGCCAAAATTGATATCCGTTATGAAAAAACAATGTCAGAAGCTACCCGGATGGTCCAACTTGCAGATCCGGTGACTTATATGAAACTGGAAAACGAATCTGTTTTGACCAGGAATCCATTGGGGATATTACCCTATTCCCAGGAAAAAATTGACAACACCATTTCCGGAGTAAATCCTGATTACTATCCAACAAATGATTGGCAAAACCAAATGTTTACTCCGCAAACCTTTAACCAAAGGATTAATTTTAATCTCGGTGGCGGTGGAAAAATTGCCACTTATTATATTGCCAGTTCCATGAACCAGGATAATGGAAATTTAAAAGTCGATCACCGCAATAATTTCAACACGAACATCAATCTGAAGACTTATACAATACGTTCGAATGTGAGCATAAAAGTAACCAAATCCACCACTGCTTTGGTACGTCTATTTGGAACATTTGACAGTTACACCGGCCCCCAAACTTCAGGTTCGGCAATGTATCTGAATGTGATGCGCACTAATCCGGTAATGTTTAAACCGTATTACGCTCCTGATTCACAACACAGATTTATCAATCATATTCTTTTCGGAAATGCGGAAGTTGGAAATTATTTTAATCCTTATGCTGATATGGTAAAAGGTTATCAGCAATATTCAAACTCACTGATGGGCGCACAGGCTGAAGTACAACAGGATCTTTCAGGCATCATTACGCCCGGCCTTTCTCTTAGGGGAATGATCACAACCAACCGCCGCGCGAATTTTAGCGTAAACCGTGCTTATATACCTTTCTATTACAGCACAACCAGCTATGATAAAATTTCAAACTCGTATCGACTCAATGATTTGAATGCAGATAAAGGTACTGATTTTATTGATTTTGTTCCCGGCTCTAAGAGCGTGTTATCTACTTTCCATGGAGAGTTAGCGACTAATTATAACCGTAATTTTGGTAAAAGCGGCGTTACCGGAATGGCAATAATGATGCTGCAAAACGATGTAAGCGGTAATGAAAGCACATTGCAAAGATCCTTGCCCTCAAGGAATATCACCGTTGGAGGAAGAGCAACTTACTCGTATGATAACAAATATTTCATTGAATCAAATTTCGCATACAATGGTTCTGAAAGATTCTATAAAGACCAGCGTTTCGGATTTTTTCCTTCTGTGGGAGCGGCATGGTCTGTTTCAAACGAATCTTTCTTTGATCCGTTAAAAAATATCTTTACCAAAATGAGGATCAGGGGCAATTACGGCCTGGTAGGTAATGATGCTATAGGAAGTGCCAGCGATCGTTTTTTCTATTTGTCTAATATCAACATGAATGATGCAGCTTATGGGGCCAGTTTTGGAACAGATGGCGGATATTCAAGGCCAGGCATTTCTGTAGCACGATATGACAATACTGCTATCACCTGGGAAACCGCCAGAAACTCAACTTTTGGACTCGAGACTACCTTGTTTGGAAAAATTGACATCACAGCTGAATATTTTACAGAGGAGCGTTATAATATTTTAATGGATCGGGCTTCGATACCAAATACGATGGGCCTCGAGGGAGCGACGCCGAAGGCGAATGTAGGAAAGTCTCATTCTGAATCTGTAGATATCAGTACAAATTATCATCAGTATTTCACCCGCGACTTTAATATTTCGATTATGGGTAATTTTACTTTTGCCCGCAACAAATTTAAAGCATATGAAGAGCCACAGTATAAATATCCGTGGTCATATCGGGTTGGTCAGCCTATCAACCAACAATGGGGATACATAGCCGAGCGTTTATTTGTAGATGAAGAGGAAGTAAGAAGCTCACCAACACAGGTTTTTGGCAACACCAAAACCATGGCTGGTGATATTAAATACCGAGATGTTAACGGAGACGGTGTTATCAATCAGGATGATATGGTTCCTATCGGATTTCCTACATCACCGGAAATTATATACGGCTTTTGGTTTACATCCGAATATAAAAATTTCGACTTTTCATTTGGCGTGCAGGGATCAGCAAGATCTTCATTCTGGATCGATCCGGCGTCCACAGCGCCTTTCATCTCATACAGGTACAATACCGGTGATCCAGCTCCGGACGGGGTATTGCTCAACAACCAATTATTAAAGGCTTATGCCGATGATCACTGGTCTGAAGACAACAGAAATTTGTATGCTCTGTGGCCGCGCTTAAGTCACAATCTTAATTCCAATAATAGCCAGCCAAATACCTGGTTCATGCGCAACGGTGCATTCCTGAGGATAAAGCAAGTGCAGTTTGGATACTCCCTGCCCACCCATACAATCAAGAAAATAGGCATGAGCAGGTTCCGTGTATATTTCACAGGAAGTAATTTATTCACATTCAGCGCATTCAAATTATGGGATGTGGAAATGGGCGGAGACGGCCTTAAATACCCGATACAAAAATCTTTCACAATAGGCATTGATGCCGGATTCTAAAT
>JBQCFI010000535.1:0-3949 GCA_051959325.1 Ginsengibacter sp.
CAATTGCTAAATTTTAATTTTTCGTTTAATTAGTTCACCTTTAATGCTGATATGAAACTTGATAAAAAATTAAGCGAGCTTGGTCTAACGGGGCATGAAAAATATCTTCGTCATATTTCTCTCGATTGCGTCATATTTGGCTTTCATGAAAATGAATTAAAGGTTTTATTGTTAAAAGCAAAATATGCCGGTAACTGGGCGTTGCCCGGCGGATTTATTTTAAAAGAAGAACATCTGGATCATGCCGCGGGGCGTATTCTGAAAGAAAGAACGGGACTTGATAAGATCTTTCTTCAGCAGTTTTATACTTTTAGTGATCCTGGGCGCTCGACAAAAAAAATCAACCAGGGATTTTTAAAAAACATGGGAATCAAACTGGATAAAAGCTGGATGTTTGAGAGGTTTATTTCCGTTGGTTACAGCGCTTTGGTTGATTTTACAAAAGTGAAAGCAGTACCGGATATTTTTTCAGAGAAATGTGAATGGTTTAGTATTCATGAAATTCCGGAAATGATCCTCGATCATCGAGTCATTCTTGAAAAAGCACTGGCTCATTTGAGGATTCAGTTAAATTTTCAACCGATTGGATATAATTTATTGCCTTTGAAATTCACGATGCCGGAATTACAAAAGCTTTATGAAACAATTTTGGAGAGAAATTTAGACCGTAGAAATTTCCAAAGAAAAATAATTGATACCGGGATTTTAAAAAGATTAGAGGAGACAAAAAAAGGCGGATCGCACAAGGCTCCGTATTATTATAAATTTGATTTACGGAAATATAAAAAAGCGTTGAAAGCAGGAATGGGATTTGAATTGTAATGATCATTTCATTTTCACTCTCGGATCGATAACTCCATAAAGAACGTCAGCCAATATATTGATCAATACGAAGATAGTGGCAGCAAAAAGAACCGAACCCATTACAACAGGGTAATCTAATTTTTCCAAAGCATCCACGGTTACCTTGCCGATTCCTTTCCATCCAAAAATATATTCGACAAAAAAAGCGCCTGCCAATAATTCGGCAAACCAGCCTGTAATCGCTGTTAATACAGGATTTATCGCGTTTCTCAAAGCATGATGCAGTACTACTTTCCTTTTACCAAGCCCTTTTGCATAAGCCGTTCTGATATAATCCTGGTTCAGAGTGTCAAGCATAGAACTGCGTGTAAGTTGCGTAATAATAGAAAGAGGCCTGATGCCAAGTGTGAGTGCAGGCAAAATAAGATTTTGCAGCGTCAGATATTTTTCTCCGGTTACCTGGTCAATATTGAACCAGCTGCCCGTAAGTGGCAGTCCCGTGTACTGATGCAAGACGAGACCAAAAATATAAGCAATCACAATTGCCATAAAAAATGAAGGCGCAGAAATGCCGATGACACTTGCAAAGACAGAAGTGGTATCCAGCCAGGTATTCTGTTTTACTGCGGCAACAATGCCCAGGAATATCCCGAAAATAACCGCGAAAAACATCGCGGCGCAAGCAAGCAAAATGGTTCCAGGTAACGCTTCCATTAACACTTCGGTGACGGGTTTTTTTGTTTGATAACTTCTTCTGAGGTAAGGAACTTTAATACCGATATTTTCATTTCCGCCAATTCCTATAAAAAATCCCCGCAGGCCTTTTTGTTTTATATCTTCATTTGAATGAATAGCGATTGGAGAAATATCATTTACATAAAAGACAAATTGCTTCCATTTTGGCTGATCGAGATACAATTCTTTCCGGATATTATCCATCGTTTGTTTATCGCCCGTCTGCCCCAGGACCATTCGTGCGGGATCGCCAAACGCCTGGAAAATAAAGAACACAACGATGACTACGCCAATTAAGACAAGCACACCATAGCCGAGTTTTTTTAAAAGAAGTTGGAACATTGTTTTATGTAAAGGAAAGCTTTTCTCAATAGCGTTTTAGCGATTAATGAGTTCTTATGCATTAAAAAATTGTGTCATTATTTTTGCAATTTATCTATTTTTCGTGGACACGGTTTTAAAATATTTGCGGCAAACAAATAAATATCTTCAATTCTTCTTTTCATTTCAAATGCTGTTTAAATTTTTTCAACTCTGCAACATCAGCAGGCGCAAGAGTTTCATTGTTGTCATATTTTGCTTTTAAAAATAATACTCTTTTGTGTTGCGGATATTTCGACAGAATCTCTTCAATTAATTTTCCAACCGTTTCATCTTTTTGAAACAAAGGTGTGTTCGGCGGAAGTTCAGATTTTTGCCTTGTCGGCATTTTTTTAATAATCGATTCGAGCGCGGCAAGTCGGCCGGGAAGCACCCCGTTTATCCTGGACGCTTTATCATACAAGCCCTGTAATTGTTTTTTGCTGAGCCAGCCTCGCCGCTGGTATTGCTGGTAAATACTGATCACAAAAGTGGAAACCGGAAAAGCCATGATGCAATCTTCCAGCAGCATATTAATGATATCGAGTTTTGGTTTGTTTTCGGGCATTGCAAAAATTTCCGGAAAAGTAACAAGTATTTATTTATTAAAGTATCTGTCCTTTTATTTCTTGTGAACTTAAAGAATACAGGTTATCTGTAAAGGTGATTATTAACCTTTTCCATTTCAGGGATGAAAAGCTTGCTCTTCCTTTTTTCCACCGATTTTAAGCTGTTTAAGAATGATAAAATACACTTCTAAGAATATCAAAGTTAATCGTAAAAATCCTCGTTAATTACTGATTATTAATTACTAATATTTGTCAGTTTACTGTAAAGTATTTTTTACCGCGATCGTAACAAAAAATTTGCAAAAAAATATACCGGATTATTCATTTATATATTACTTTTGCTTTTCAATTTTTAAAAATAATATACGCCTTGAAAACAAAGAGACTATATCATTTCTTTTCGCCGGCGACGGTATATTTATCTCTATCATCACGACGTGGATGCTGATAGGCCGAGCAGTTGAAACCGCCCCTATCAGTGAAAAAATATCCACCGAATTTCTCCTACTTTTTTAAAATTTAAATTTCTTGCAAATTGGAACAATCAAATATTATTGTTCGTGTTGCAATTCCTGAGGATATTATTTATTCATCGTTAATTACAGATGAAATGGCCGCTTCTGCCCAAGCCCGCGGTACAGGAATTGCCAAACGCTCGCCTGAATATATTTCCTACAAAATGAAAGAAGGAAAGGCGGTAATAGCACTCACAAAGGAAAACAAATGGGTTGGTTTTTGTTATATCGAAGCTTGGGGACACGAAAAGTTTGTAGCCAACAGCGGCCTTATTGTAGCGCCGGAATTTCGAAAAACGGGAATTGCGAAACAAATCAAACAAAGGATTTTTCAGCTGTCGCGGGAAAAATACCCCGAGGCGAAAATCTTTGGACTTACTACCGGTCTTGCGGTGATGAAAATCAACAGCGACCTTGGTTACGAGCCGGTAACTTATTCAGAGCTTACTGATGATGATAAGTTTTGGGAAGGATGTAAAAGCTGCGTGAACTATGAGATTTTGATGAGTAAGGGTAGAAAAAACTGCCTGTGTACTGCGATGCTTTATGATCCTAAAGATCATTATACTCCCGAAGAAACCGCAAAAGATTTTAAGACAAACTCAAAGATTTATGAAAGATTTATGAGGTTGAAAAAAAACAGGCTTTTAAATTATTTGAAAAAGAAAAAGATGGAAAAACCGCATTCTATTTTCAGCTTATTCTTTAATCTTTAATTTTGAACTTTTAAAAGAAAAATTGATGAATAAAAAAGTTGTGATTGGTTTTAGTGGTGGCCTGGATACTTCGTATTGTGTGAAATATTTTACAGACGAGTTGAATTATGAAGTTCATAGTATTATTGTAAACACCGGTGGTTTTACGAAAGAAGAACTGGATAATATCGAAAAACATGCGAAGGCGCTTGGTGTTGCTTCACATACAACTGTTGAGGCTACAAAAAGTTACTACGAGACTATTGTCAAG
>JBQCFI010000536.1:0-3338 GCA_051959325.1 Ginsengibacter sp.
ATTTTCCTGTTTGGGATCAAAAGTGCTGGCCGGTTGCCCGTTCGACGCGAGCTCATAATTGGAAAACATGCCATTGAGATGATTGTATTTGCCCGTAAGCAACGTAGCGCGACTTGGCGCACAAAGGGCGTTGTTGCAAAACGAATTGTTGAACAACATGCCTTCTTTGGCGATGCGGTCAATATTTGGAGTAGGCGCAATGGTGCTTCCATAGCAACTGAGGGCATTTACCGGTACGCCTTCCGTTGTGATCCACAGAATGTTCGGTTTTCCTTTGATCTTGTTTTTTCTAAAAAATGGTTTTGAATCTTTCCTGGCTGCTATAGAAAAATTACCCATTAAAGAAGGAAGAAAAGGCAAACCTAATGATAAACCGCCCATTCTTCTGAGTGCCGCTTTGCGCGAAATTGAATTGGTGTTTTGATCCATCTTTGAAAATTTATTTTAAGAATAAAAGATCATTCTTTCTGTTTTCAAAAGAGTTTACGGATACGTTCAATGTCATTTACTTGTTTCACTAAGGTAAGGGCTTTGAAAACCCAATTTGAGTAAGCCGGTTTTTACTTCCGGACAGCTCATAAAAAGTTTCCATAATAACCGGGTCCGGTAATTTTCAATCATCACCACCTGGGGGCCCTGGTCGATGGCGAGATATTTCTGTGGATACCAGTTTGCTGTTTCACTAAAGGCATCATAAAATCCATATTCTCCCCAAAGTACATCTTTCATGTCATCACGCCAATGTTTTATGGCTGCAATTGATTTTTCCGGAGTGTATGGAATAGAAGAAATTGCCGCTGTTGGCGCTATCACACCGAGGTCTCTTTCCTCTGAGGGAGCGTGCCCTGAATATCCTTTTACAGAATAGCTGGAAGTAAGCCCCCAGTCATCCGGCCCGTAACCTTTGTACTTCAATGGATTTTGAACACACCATTCATAATTGATCATTGCCTGGTTCACATTTTCTTTCCAATAGTCGGCGTATTCATCTTCCAATCCATGAGGATCCAGCCCGAGATAAGAATAATGCGCCCAAAACAATGGCCCTCCATTAGGCGCGCCCTGGTGATGCAATTGTAATGTATATCCAAAGTGCGTGGAAGGCGATTTTATTTTTCCGTTTTCAGCCCAGCCTTCATGATAAACTTCAGCAGACACTCCATGCGTTGGAGAAGAAGCAGCCAGGATATAAGCTACCAGGCATTCATTATATCCATGAATGGGAAAATTCATTTGCCAGGCATAATCCGGACTCCAATGCCAATACAAAACATTTTTTCCATTGGTGTACCAGTTCCAATCCACTTCTTTCCATAATTTGTCAATGCGTGTTGCGAGTTGTTGTTCTGTTTTATCTCCTTTTTGCAAATATTGCCGCGCGCACAAAAGTCCCTGCACCAGGAATGCAGTTTCGACAATATCACCACCGTCATCTTTCTTGCTGAAAGGTTTTACTTTTCCTGTAGGGCCATGAAGCCAGTGCGGCCATGCGCCATGAAAGCGGTCTGCTTTTTCCAGGAAACCGGTAATTTTTTCCAATCTATCTACTCCTTCATTTTTTGTTATAAAACCACGTTCAATTCCTGCAATAATTGCCATAATGCCAAAACCACTTCCACCGGTTGTAACCACATCTTTATCATTCTGCGGATAAATGTCATCCATATTGATCCGCTCTCGTCCCATTCCGCTATTCGGTTCAGCGCCATTCCAGAAATATTCAAAAGTTTGATGCTGTACGAGCGTTAATAAAGAATCTGTTTGTGTCGAATCAGAATTTGCTTTAAAACTTCGTTTGCTGTTACTGCAAGCGGAAAAGAAAGCAACAGTCATCAATAAACCAAAAACGTATTTAAAAAGTCTCATGATGGTATAATTTGGTTGTGGAAAAAATTATCGGAAATTTAAACGTTTCAAAGTTTGTGCAAGAAAACCTTGTTGATTATTTATTCAAAAATTTTATTTGAAAGTCAGCCACACAATTCGCACAACAAATTACTTAAAACATAAAATATAAATTCAGCAAACCAACAAATAATCCGAATTTTAATTTTCTAAAGAACTTTTCATTGGCCAACGATATAAAAACCTGTTGCGGGTGCGGTCACGCACCTTCTGCCCCAAAAGAAAATCATATTTCTGCACAGGAAAATGCTTCTGTTGAAAATATGATCAGCGTGAAAGGCGGTAATTTTTTAATGGGAACAAATGATGAAGATGGATTTCCACAGGATGGCGAAGGACCGGTTAGAGAAGTAACGGTTGATTCATTTTTTATCGATGCAACCACTGTTACCAACCAGCAGTTTGCAGAATTTATAAGCGCAACCGGTTATACAACTGATGCGGAACGTTTTGGATGGTCGTTTGTTTTTTATGCCTTGTTATCGGAAAAAATGAAAGATACGCATCCGCAGGTATCGGCTCAAACGCCCTGGTGGTGTGCCATTCGTGGAGCAAAATGGAACCGCCCGGAAGGATTTGATTCTGATATTCAAAGCAGAATGGATCATCCTGTGGTGCATGTGTCATGGAATGATGCACAGGCTTATTGCAAATGGAGCGGCAAAAGATTGCCGACAGAAGCGGAATGGGAATATGCCGCCAGGGGCGGATTGATTCAAAATAAATTTCCATGGGGAAATGAATTGACTCCGGATGGCGAACATCGTTGTAACATCTGGCAGGGAAAATTTCCCGGATACAACAGTTTGGAAGATGGTTATCTCGGAACGGCGCCGGCAAAAAGTTTTAAGCCGAATGGGTTTGGTTTGTACAATATGGCAGGCAATGTGTGGGAATGGTGCAGCGATTGGTTTAGCCCGGATTTTCATAAAACAGCGTCAGTCATAAATCCGAAAGGGCCGCTGAATGGAACGGCAAAAGTAATTCGGGGCGGTTCATTTTTATGCCACGAATCCTATTGCAACAGGTATCGTGTGGCCGCGCGAACATCGAATACGATTGATAGTTCTACTTCCAATATGGGATTTCGGTGTGTGGTTTAGTGAATGGTGAATGGTGAATAGTGTTCTAAAATTTTCAACATGAAATATCAATTCTTTGTACTGTTTTTTATTTTTCCGTTTATTGGAGTTGCTCAATCAACCCAAAGCAGCACTTATTGCAACCCAATAGATATTGACTACACCTACATGATTTACAATGCTGATAAAAATCTTTCTTACCGCTCTGGTGCTGATCCGGCAGTGGTCAGATTCAGAAACGAATATTACATGTTTGTAACCCGCTCACTTGGTTACTGGCATTCTAACGATCTCAAAAACTGGGATTTCATTACTCCCGAAAAATGGTATTTCCAGGGCTCAAATGCTCCG
>JBQCFI010000537.1:0-6016 GCA_051959325.1 Ginsengibacter sp.
TAAAGCAAACCATTTTCTAAGAATGTATTTCAATCCTAGTGTATATTCCTTATCGGTGTTTACCTCAAAGTTGAAGCGCAAATGGCGCGATATGGGCACATCTTCCCGGCCTATTTGAAAAAGAAATTTTCCGTCTAAATCGACTCTCGCATCCGCTACCAACAACATAGGCAAAGTGTATTGAACACCGGCGACAAATGTTTTACGGTTATTTTTATTGCTTACCTGCCCGAATGCGTTTTTTTCTATTTTGTCACCCACTTTTGCATAGTGATAATCAAATCCTACATAAGGAAATAGCCACTGCATCTTTCCCAAATAACGTCCAAAATTCAGCTCTGCTTCATGGCCTTTTTCCGGTGTTAACCCCCAATGCCATAAACCTTGTAATTCATACCTGTTGCCTAGTATCCTGAAAGCGCCATCGCTGCCATTGCTTTCCACGCCAATCGAAGCCATTGGCAAAAACATCCTGTTATCTTTTCTAAATTCCCTTTTTGCTTTGACCCGATCCGGCAATTCAGGATTTACCGGTGAATTTTCATAAGTGAACACCCGGCTCATGCCTGCCATCATGTGGTATAAAATATGGCAATGGAAAAACCAATCGCCACTTTCCGTAGCCGCAAATACCAGTGTATCGGTTTCCATTGGCATGATATCAACCACATTTTTTAAAGGTGCATAATCTCCCTGGCCGTTTAATACCCTATAGTCGTGGCCGTGCAGGTGCATTGGATGCCGCATCATAGAATTATTGGTTAGAATAATGCGCACATTTTCTCCTTTTTTTATCAAAATTCTGTCTGATTCATTTACCGTTTTGTTGTTGATTGTCCAGATGTACCGGTTCATATTTCCTTCCAGCACAAAATGTAATTCCTTTGTGCACGCATCAGGCAAAGTCGTCTTAACCGTGGAACGCAGCATGGCATAATTAAGGGTAACGATATCGCCCGACGGTGGCATATCCATCCCCGGCATGTTATGTGTTTTTGTTTCGACACTGTCCACTTTTTGCATGTCATTCATATCATGTTGATGCGTTGCATCCGCCTTTATTTCTTTCATTTTGTCCATGACACCTTTCTTTCCATAACCCGTTATTTCCGGGTACATCACATTATTCATATCCATCTGCTGCAAGCTCATGTTCATGCCCATATCCTTCATATCGCCGTTCATTTTCATCATGTCGTTCATCATCTTCATTCCTTCAAAATATTTTAAATGGGGCAGTACAGGCGCTTTCATTTTCATGCCGCTTCCCAGCCAGAGAGAAGCTGCTTTCGTACGGTCTTCCGCGGTGGCCCTGAACTCATAGCTCATGTTTTTGGGAATCGTTACAACTACATCATAGGTTTCAGCAACCGCAATCATTAACCGGTCTACCTGCACCGGCTCCACGTCGTTTCCATCATTGCCAACGACTGTTAATTTGCCTCCTGCAAATTGCAGCCAAAAATAAGTGGATGTGCCTGCGTTGACGATGTGCAATTTTACTTTATCCCCTGCTTTGAATTCAGGTGCTTCATTTTCAGGTTTTCCATTTGCAAGGAACCTGTTGTAATAAATATCACTCACATCCATCGCCTTCATCCGCTTCCATTCATTAATAATTTTGGTTGAAAAATATCCTTTTGAAATCGCTTCCGCGTAGCTCTGCGTACTTCCTTTTTCAATGGCATACCAGTCGTTTGCTGTTCGTAAACGGCGTTGTATTTCATGCGGCTTTTCATCCGTCCATTCAGACAAGACGAGCGTATATTCTTTCATCGGTGCTTCTTCTCTTTTCCTAAAAATCAGGGCGCCATTCATACCCAATTGTTCCTGGAAAGTGCTGTGAGAATGATACCAGTAGGTGCCATTTTGCACGACTGCAAATTTGTAAAGATGAGTAGTACCGGGCGGTATGGGCGCCGTAGTTAAATTCGGGACGCCATCAAAACGATTTGGCAAAAACACTCCGTGCCAGTGCAATGAAGTTTCGGTGTTTAATTCATTGTGTAAATAAATCTCAGCAGTATCTCCTTCGGTAAAATATAAAGTGGGCATCGGTATGCTGCCATTAACCGCAATGGCATGTTTATTTTTTCCCGTATAATTCACTATGGTATCTCTTACATATAAATCGTATCGAACGGTTTTGCCAGGAGATAAATTTACTTTTTCAAAAGATTGCTGCAATGATGAATGTGTCGTATCACTTTCTTTCTGCATTTGCATGTCTTGCATTGCAGCCGGAATAGTATCTTTTACGGCTGATTTTTCAGACGATGGACGCGAAGGCATTTTCATGCGGGGCATATTTTTCATGTCGTGTTGCGCATATATGAATGCAGAACTAAAAAGCACCAGGACAAGCAAAATGGTTTTTATCATTATTTATTGATTTAATGTTATTGGCAACATTTCTTTTTAGAAATAAATGACGCTTTTAAACTCTTACAATTCCTTTTCCAATTTGCTACAACAGGGCTTTAATCTTTTAATGAAAGATTGTCTTTTTAGTTTAAAGTATCCACGACCTTACCACACGTGAGCATAGCGCTTCCGTAATAAGGATTTTTAATAGCCTGATCGGCACTTAACCAATATGCTTTTTTCATTGGGCAATATTGGTAATAAATTGGTTCAGAAGTGGGCTTTAAAGAGCTGGCCAACGCATACATATTTGTGGAGAGATTCGCAAAAACTTCTCGTTGCTTTTTCAGGTCATTACTCTCAGAAATAACACCTGCATCTTTCACGAGCGCATTGCGGTTTCCTTCAGAAATGGTGCGATTGCTGATGCCATTTGCAGTTTTTAAAAATGCTTCAGCCTGTATCGCAGCAGTGTTTGGGTCACCGCTTATCAAAGCATCTTTAATTTGGTAATAATAATTGAGTAATTGTGATAATTGCGCTTGATTAGTAGTATCCTCCGGATGCTTCGGAACAATCTGGGCAAAAGATATTTGTGTGTAAGCGGTTGCTGCCAGAACAACCAAAAGAAATAGTTTTTTCATTTTTTGTTGGTTTACTGTTATTTGAATTAAGTTAAGCTTTAGGTTTCATTAAACATATCGCCCTAACTTTTCGGTTTTTAAACTGCTTTTGTACTGCATTTATTTGCAAAATTAATTTTCGCCTGTTTGGCCAGCTTACATAATTCTTGAAAAAATGTACAAAATTCATGGTTAAAAAGTGCTGTTCCAGTTATGTTGGAATTTTTATTTCAAAAATTCACTTTATATTTTCATACTACGTATCAACATTCCGCTTATCGCCTTGCTCCTTTAGTGAGAATATGTTGCTAATCCTGATTATCTGTCGGGAAGATCCGCTGTTCTTTTTAAAAATGTATGTGATTAAAACGCCCGGTAGTGGAATAGAATTCAAATATTTCTTATTTCTTGCTTTACTGTAAAAATATTAATGGCTCGAGAACTTTAGATCGCTAGTTCTTGTAGCCAGCGATAAAACGGACGTGAAAAAACGAACCCCATCGTTTATCTATTAATCTTCACCACAAAATTATTGTTCTCCCATCGCTGAGCCTCTTTCCAAAAAAATGTAAAGATTATTTCCTCCACGCTTTTATTTTTTTGAAATATATCACCAACGAAAATACCCAATCCTGAATGGGTAGTTTGCAAGTCATTACTGGTTTGCCAGTTGTCATCCGTCCAATGAATAATTGCATCTGCCATTACTTCAATACGCAAAGCTTTTTTGTCGGACATGGATTTTCGCTGATGATCAAATCGCCAATTTTCATACGGGGAAGTTGCTTTTCGTTTCACATATCTTTCGTAGGTAAACTCTGGCATATCTACAATTCGTTTGTGTTTTATCGAACTACACAATTTTATATATTCTGCATGTGCCCAGGTCAGTGGCATCGCCGAACCGGTATATTTTCCAAAAAATAATTCCTTTTCGGGAATGTCTGCTGTATCCCAGATCTGCTCGGGGAGTAAACAATTATTTGCAAACAATTCCATTGTTTTTAATAAACCTTTTGCTGTATCCGTGTTCCCCGCTGCAATTTCATAATGCGCTCTTTCTCCCGTGAGCAACGGCCACGCCCTGCCGATGCCATGACCAACATATGGATTACCATTCTCATCTTCCCCATAACCATCTTTGTTGTAACGATGCCAGCAAGGGCCGTATGGAGTATCGGTTCTTAGTTTCGCATCAATCACTTTTATGGTATTTAAAATGCGTGGATCATTACCATCGCGCAATCCAAATCTTACCAAAGCCAGCGCATCTACGCAAATCAATTCGCCAAGTTGAATCTTGCCTTCATCATTCACGTGATTTTTGGGATAGATGAATTTATCTTTTACTTCATCAGCAGGAAGATCAAAAGGATTGATGCGCATGTAATACCCATCCACTCCCAACTCCTCAGATGTTGAGGTGCCGGTAACGTACAGCCATCTTTCAATATTTTCATTCCAGTTATCCGCGGTTTCCAAACAATAATTTGCAATCTCTTTTTCCTTATTGGCTTCTGCCAGGGAAGCGCCGCACAAAAGAGCAGCAATTTGTGCAGCAAGGGTAAAAGGTGTATAGCCGGATTCCTCTTCCCACCGGTCTTGTTGTGTATAAGGGCCGTTTGCAACCAGGTACTCCAACGCTTTTTTGACAATGGGCCAATATCGGTTACATCTCTCCTCATCTATAAAGTTTCTGTGGTAACATGAATGCACCAGCAAAATGGCAAGTGCTACCTGGTCCATCTGAATACCATTCCAATATGGAACGCCTTCCAGCCACATATTTTGACTCCATCGTCCGTCCTTTTCCTGGGTAGTCATTATGTAATTAAGAATACGCAACACATTGTCTTTTCCCTTCAATTCAAGGAAGCCTCCGGAACTCAAAACCAGGTCGCGCGGCCATACGAGGTGGTAACCACCAAGGTCGCCATCTCCTTTAGAATGGCCCCAGGGTATAGAAAGGCTGGCAATAATACCACCTGGAAATTTTTTTGATTCATGCATCCGCAACACAGCAGCGCTTGTCCTGAAGTTTCGCCCAAGGCGGTTCCTGTCTGATTTCACATTTGCGAGAGACCGTTGCCATCGCTCCCATTCATAAATGTATTTTTCTTTTGCAAGCGTAAACCCGTCAAGAATGCTTGCCCATGCATTGTTGCCCGCATCTTCAGGAGTTCGTCCAAAACCTACGGCTAATACGACCTTGTTATTTTTAGAAATATCAATCTGGGCAGCAAGGGCTATGTTTCCATTGATTGCTTTTGGATATTCCCAATTCATCTTCCTGTGTTGTTTCAAATCAGTAAATCCATCTGAATTTCCGATATAACCAACGGAGCATTTTAAGAAGTTGCAAGAGCAGGCAAGTGCCAGGGAAATGCCCCCGCGACGGGCAAATAGCATTTGAACGTTTTTAAATTTCCCTTTCCAGCCGTCATTGCCTGCTCCCTGGTTCAGAATATGGGGAGAAAGAATTACATACAAATTCAACTTTGATGATTCACTTTCTGAAGATCGGTTGAAAATTATTTGTTGCAGCAGTGTATTTCGTATCGGGTCGGTGATGACTTCTTTTTCTATGGAGTATTTTTTTTGTTTGCACGTATTTACCAAATGAAATGCAGGCACTCCTTCTTTCATCCATTTGATCGTATGATCGGTGTCTTTTTTTTCTTCTGAAAAGAAATCATTTCCATCAGTCACTAAAAACTCAATATCGCTGATACACGCTATGTCTTCCCTGGGGAAAAATACTTCGTTAACGATTCCACTGCCTATGGTAAATGAGACGTCGGAAGGTGAGTTAATTGATTTCCCTATCCCGGATTTACAACCCGGAGTCCAGTGTGCCGGCATCCCCGGCGCGCCTGGTGCAACTTCATCATTTTTAGATTCGTTATCCAATTTCGTGAGATGATTTCATCATTTTATATTTTTGGAAGAGCTACTTTGTTTCTTTGCAATTGAAATCACTTCTGTGTCTTTTTCATTTTGATTTATCGCGTCAAAAACCAATCCTGCAA
>JBQCFI010000538.1:0-8152 GCA_051959325.1 Ginsengibacter sp.
GTATATTTGGGGTAAAAATTATCGGGAAATGAATTGTCAAAACTGTAATATATATCAAGGCCCTTTATTTCAGTGCTTAAATCTATTCTAATAGTTCCCGTATCTGTTTTGCTTACATTAATAATCGGGTCATACATGCTTGGTGCATATTTAATTTCCGCAGCATCAAATCTTGGAAATTGTTTCTGCACACGATTCGAAAAATCGTTCCAGTTTCTTTTATCTTTTGGCGACCATACTGCTTCTGAGATAGCCATTGCCCGCGGCCACAACATATATTCCATGTGACGCATGTTATAGATTTGCTCTGTCCACAAATTTGCCTGTCCGCCCAAAATATATTTTGGATCAACACCATCCGGAACCGGCTCAAATTCATATGCTTTATTCAATCGTAAAGTAGCATAAACATGTGGCTCGATTGAAGGGTCGCCCTGCATATAATCGAGGTACGCAAAATCAGTCGGGCTCATTACTACATCGTGTTGCATCTTAGCGGCTTCTATTCCTCCTTTCATTCCCTGCCAGCTCATTACTGCGGCGTTTGGTGCTATTCCTCCATGCAAAATTTCGTCCCAACCCATGAATTTTTTCCCTTTTGATTCAACAATTTTTTCCAGTCTTTTTTCAAAGTAGCTTTGCACTTCATCCATATTTTTTAACCCTTCTTTTTGCATCAATGCTTTTACAGCATCACTTTTTTCCCAAAAGTTTTTTGGACATTCATCACCACCAACATGGATGTAGGGAAAAGGAAATAATTGTGCCACCTGGGTCATTACTTTATCTAAAAATTCATATACTTTTTCATTCGCCGGGCATAGTGTATTATCGACCAAAGCGATTGGCGGCTGACCATGAGACCAGTCCATAATTGGCTCCCCTGAACGAACCTGGTATTTATCAGCGCCTGGCGTACAGGACAATTCGGGGTAAGAAACTACAGCAGCAAGACTGTGTCCGGGAACATCTATCTCAGGTAAAATATTTACAAAACGATCAGCAGCATATTTTACAATTTCACGAATATCATTCTGTGTGTAAAAGCCGCCATAATTGCGAGGTTCATCCGGCGTTGGTGGAGAAAACGTTCCGAAATATCCAACCTTTTTCACATTCCATGCACCTACTTCCGTCAGGCGTGGTAAACCTTTAATTTCTATGCGCCAGCCTTCATCATCCGTAAGATGCAAATGCAACAAGTTGTATTTGTATTTTACCATTTGGTCGATAAATTCTTTTACTTCGTCTTTTGTAAAGAAATGACGGCTTACATCAAACATCAATCCACGCCATGCAAAGCGCGGATAATCTTTGACGCTGCAAACAGGAACTTCCCACTTTACATTTTTTACAACTTTATTTTCTTCAATCTCTTTTGGCATCAATTGAAATAATGTTTGCATTCCATAAAAAAGGCCGGCAGGTTTATTTGCAGTAATAGAAATTTCATTTGCTTTTACATTCAATTTATATCCTTCATTTCCCAAAGAAGGATCGATTACCCAAGACAATTTTATTCCATTGGAATTCTCGTTTTTTGAATTTGAAATGACAGGAATTGTATAACCGGTAACCTTCGATAATTTTTTCGAAAGAAACGCTGCAACCCGCTTTGCTGAAGCATCTGACGAAACAACGTGAATGCTGGTCTTATTATTTACAAGAAAATTTCCAGTGCCTTGTGTTACAGATACCGGTTCCGGAACTAACAATTGTTCGACATTAATTTTTTGACCGATAACAGAAACAGAAACAAAAAATAAAAATGAAATAAACAAGCCTTTTCTCATTACTATGAAATTTTTAGGATGAAATAATTGCGATGAAGATATACAAATCATTGTTGTTTTTTAAAAGCAAATTTTTTTATTTGTGTGGGAAGGATGAAACCGGATTATAAAATCAATTTTTCCCACGTTTTCCATGGCGGTTTTTTGCAGCGGACAAAGAAATAACGTTATTTCTTCGTTTACTGAAGCCATTCAGTTAAACAGTTTTGTATCCGGCAAATAGCAGCGCCGATTCCATTAACTTTGATGCTCAAAATTTTTTAAAGAATCGAGGTATGAAAAAAATTGCATTAGTTGTTGCCGGTGGTAATGGAACACGAATGAACAATGACATTCCCAAACAATTTTTATTCTTAAAAAACAAACCGGTTTTATATTATAGCATCGATGCTTTTTTAAATGCTTATGATGATATAGAGATCATTTTAGTTTTGCCGCAAGAACATATTGGGAAAGGACAGGAGATCATTGACGGATATTTTGACGCATCAAAAATTAAAATAACAGCAGGGGGAAGAACGCGTTTTCATTCGGTACAAAACGGACTTGCGTTAATAAATGATGAAGCAATAATTTTTGTGCACGATGGTGTAAGGTGCTTGCTTACAAAGCATCTTATTAAAAGATGTTATGATGCGGCACTCGAAATGGGAAATGCAATTCCGGCTGTCGATTGCAGCGACAGTGTGAGAATGCTGACGAATAATGGAAATAAAATTCTTGACAGAAGAAAAATAAAACTCATTCAAACTCCGCAAACTTTTCACAGTAAAATCCTGCTGCCCGCGTATGAAATTGATTATAAGGATCAGTTTACCGACGAGGCTACTGTGGTAGAAGCGTTTGGTTTGAAAATTAATTTGATCGAAGGTGAGGTTGATAATATTAAAATAACTACACCGCGTGATTTGATTTTTGCTGATTTAATTCTGGAAAATAATGCAAAAGATAATTGAGGTTTTATGTTTTACAGTAAACAAAGAAATATCCATTTTTTCGTTTTAGAATTAGAATATTTTGTTCAAATAATCGTAGCCGTTTTTTATCCATTTTTTTGCGAAGGGAAGGTTATTGATTTTTACAAAAGGATAAGGTTGTTCAACAGGTCCGAATTTTAGAAAAAATGATTTTATAGATGGGATTTCAGAACCTTCAAAATCAAAAATTAAATCGTGTTCGGCAAATTCTTTGATGAGCTGATACAGTAAAAAATAGTTTGCTTGTTGTTTTCGTCCTGCAGGCAAAGTAGCTGACATTACATAATAGATTCTTCTTTCGTCTTTTAACAATAAGGCCATTGAAAGCAGTTCTCCTTTCGCCGATGATACTTTTCTCACGAATATCTGACCTCTTGATCTTAAATGGTCGCATAAAGAAAACCAATGCTGGTAAGTATTTGGTGCGATTCTGAATTTGTGATCATAATTTTCTTTAAATAATTGAATGACCTTTTCAATCTCGTCTGATGACTCATAATTCAACTTATTTTTCTTTATCTTATTTACAAAATCTTTTCTGAAATCCTTTTGTATTTCATCAAAAGACCGTTTTAAAGGCAGAATTAAATTGCATTTTTTCGTTGCATTCTTTTTGTATTCGTTGGCATAATTCAAATTTATTTCTGCAAACGGAAAAATCTGCAATGCTTTGCTGATGAACAAATCTGTTATTTCTTCATCAAAAATAATATTTCCAAAAATTCCTAATTGCTGTGTAAATGCCGGCTGTCGTAAATATGATATTCCAAATTTTTTATTCCATGTCAAAGGCATCACTGCTTTATAATCATTTAAAATAAGTGCATCCCAGTTTTTGCTCATGATATCCAAATAATAAGAGTATGCGTAAATCAATCCGTTTGCAGAATCAGTAATGCACTTATCCCATTTTTCTTTATCGATATCAACGTGCTTTAAATATGTAATGCGCAAGAAGATTTGTTTTAGGAGTTTTGAAAAATTAATTACCGGGAATATTTAGAATATCGCTTAAACGAAAATTCTGAATATCGATGCTGAAAGTAATTTTCCTGAAAAACTGATTTGCTTCTTTATCTGTTTTTAAATATTCTTTAAAATCGCTGCAATAAATCAGCGGCACATAAATATTCACTAGATTTTTTAAAAGTGATAATTGAAGGCCACCCACATATAAAAATTTAGAAGAAAGCGCATTTTTTTGCCACGCTTCTGCATACGTTCCGGCATCGAAGAAAATTCTCAAAGGGAGGCTTGCAGGGAAAACATTATTGGGCAATGTACTGTTGAAATTAACTGCGGCTATCCAATTTTCTGATTGCCACCTGTTACCTACCTGGTCAAGTCTGAATTTAAGTCCTCCTGTGTTCGGTATCATGATTTGCTGTGCGGCAATTCCGTCATTTTTAAGAGGAATAGCGCCATAAGATGTGGATGCTGTTCTGCCGAGGAAATAATTGCTGTAGGTATAATCATCCATTCCATTTGCACCTAATAATTTGGGCTGATCCTGATAAGTAAGACCGAAATCTTTTGTACCAATGTATCCAAATTTTGCAGCAAAAACCCTTGCAGCCAATCCACCGCCTTTTGCGTAATTAAAAAAATAATTCCCGGTGGCATTTAATCTGTAAAATCCTTTTCCCTGCTGTATTTGAAGCTCATAATTGTAAGGGTATAAAGCACGGTTATTTTCGAAATTGAACGAAAGCTGGTTGATGTAGCGGTGTGTTTTTTGAAGTGAATTCGGATAGGAGATAGCACTGTCGCTTCCTGCTTTGTATTTGAAATTATTAAATAAATTTTCTGTTATTAAATAAGAACGAATATCGATCCAACTTTTCTTTTTACTTAAAATGTCTGGTTTAAAATAAACTTTTACGTAAGGCGTAAATTTCTTAAAACTTTCAAGGATTTTACGGCTGCTTGTATCCAGGCTGTGGTTCATGGAGAAATTACTTCCATTAAGGCCGATTTGAATTTTTTCAAATTGCTGATTCGGATACCAGTGATAATTAACTCCGCCAATTCCTCTTAATTTTTTGCTGCCTGTTGCATACAGTGGAGCAACAAAAAACTGGAATTTTTGTTCAGGCAATGTATAATTATCAATCAATGCTCCAATCAATACCTGGTCATACAAATTCTTTCCGATCGCAGGTGATAAAAAAAGATAATTGTATTTATCCGTGTTTCTGAAATTGAAGAATCCTGATAATTTAAATTCCTTCTTTTTGGTCGGTTCTATGCTTCCTTTTTTTGATAGCAAAGAAAAAATGGTATCTACATTTTTTTTGCTTACTTGTTCTACTACTTTCTTAAAATCTTCCGGATAAGGATGTTTAAACTTCCAACGGTTGTAATATTCATGAAGGCAACTATCAAATAGATCTTTTCCCACAAATTCTTCCAATTTTTTCATCCATAAACCGGTTTTGTAATAAGCTATGGCACCATAGTTCGTTTCAGAAAAATCTTCAGCGGGCGTTTCAATTGGCTGATCTTTTTTTGATGTAATTTGAATTCTATAAATCAGGCTTTGATCATCATAAGGAAATTTTTTTTGCAAAAAATCTTCTTTTTTTTCAATCTTTTTTTCAGGATATTTTAATTTTTCATAACGGTTATCAAAGTAAGTATTCATGCCTTCATCCATCCAAGGGAACGCTCGCTCATTTGTTGCTAAAACACCGTAAACCCAGTTGTGACCTACTTCGTGTTCGATGATCATATCCAAAGATTTTTCATCAGCCAACGGAGAAATACTGGTTATTGTTGGATATTCCATTCCTCCGCTGTAGTCACTTTTTATCTGGACAGCAGTTACGATATTATAAGGATATTCGCCGAGCCATTTGCTTCTGGTAGTGATTGCATCTTTCATAAACCGGATGCTGTTTTTCCAAATTTTTTTTGCTGCCGGAGTATAAAAAGCATAAACATCGATAACCCTTCCAGAGTGCAATTTTAATGTATCATATTTTACGACAAAATTTTTGTCGGCAAACCATGCAAAATCGTGAACATTGTTTTGGAGGTATGTCAGTGTTTTGGTTAAAGGATGAAGGTTCGAAGTTGAAGGTTCAAGGTTTGAAGTTGAAGATTCAAACTGTTTTTTGGTTGATTGTTTCGTTCTAGGCTGATACCTCTTTTTTCCTTTTTTCTTTTTGTTACTTTTCGGTAATTGTTCGTTTACTTTTACCCGCTTTTTTCCTGATACCTCATCAGCGAAAGCGTCTGATTTTTGCTTAAGCCACTTCACTTCCTCTTGATTTTGCAGCTCGCCAGTGGCCGCTACGATATAATCTTTTGGAACGGTGATCTTTACGCGGAAACTTCCAAATTCACTGTAAAACTCTCCCTGGTCCAAATACGGCATTGGATGCCATCCACGATTGTCATAAACTGCTGGTTTTGGATACCATTGCGTTATCTGAAAAGTATGACCGATATATCCGCCACGGGAAAAATTATAAGGAATTTTTTCATGAAAAGGAGTGGTAATTTTTATGGTTTGTCCCGGCAAAAGGGCGAATGGTAAAATCAATTTTGCTACATCTATATATTGCGGGTGATCTTCCAGGTTGGCAGTGATACCGTTTACTTTAAAATCCAGGCGATTGATATAGCCGCGTTTGCTTTCATCACTAAAATAGAAATCAGTTCTTCCCAGTTGCAACAATTGCTCACTAAAAGCAGTCTGGTCATTTTTATAAGCATTGGGCCAAAGGTGAAACCAGATATAATGGAGCGTGTCGGGAGAATTGTTGGTATAATCCATTATTTCAAATCCATCCAACGTCTTTTGAATGTCGTTGAGCGTAACATCAATGGTATAATTTACCTGTTGTTGAAAGTAATTTGACTGGCAAAAGGAAAGCGGAATTTGGAAATATAGGAAGCAGGTTAGGAACAGATTTTTCAAGACAATTATTTCATCAAATATAAAAAATAATAGCAACTGCAATAAGGAAGAAATTCGTCAAGGATTTAAATATTTTCTTGAATAACTTTTATGTTTTAACTGAAATCATAAAACCCAATATAACTTTTTTAAAAATAATTTTTTTTGAAATAAAAGATTACCTTTATTGTTCGTTAATGGTTTAGTGTGTTTTTCTTTTGGCTGATGTTTCTCTTTTTAGGTTTCTTCAGTTCATTGTAGCTACTGATTCATTAATAGTTCTCATAATTTTATTTAAACAAAAGTTTTTACAATGAACATCTATGTAGGTAATCTCAGTTGGTCGATGACCGATGATGATTTAAGCAACTTATTCAGCCAATACGGTGCTGTTTCAAGTGCAAAAATTCTTAAAGAAAAAAACACGGGCCGTAGCAAAGGTTTCGGTTTTGTTGAAATGGAAGACGATGATGCAGCTAAAACTGCAATCGCCACATTAAACGAAAGCGAAGTACAGGGTCGTAAATTGATCGTAAACGAATCACAACCTCGTCCGGAAGGCAGCGGCTACAAGAAAAGCGGCGGCGGAGGCTACGGTGGTGGCAGAAGCGGTGGCGGTGGATACGGCGGCGGCAGAAGCGGCGGCGGTGGATACGGCGGCGGCAGGAACAGCGGCGGCGGTGGTTACAGCAAAGATTATTAATTTTCTTTAATACCGATTTTCAAAATCCTTTTCATTCAGTTGGAAAGGATTTTTTTGTGTTTATGACTTGGATTATTGGTACGATTCTAATTTTTATTCAATTTAACAGGATAAAATAAAAACGCTTTCCAGTAAACGAATAAATAACTCAAAATTCAATTTTCTTATTGATAGAAAAACACGCTCGTTTTCACAAGATTTATTTTGCGAAAAAGAATTGGTCGTAAACATCGTTTTTTACTGCTCGCGAATAAATAACGAATTTCCATTTTCTATTAATAAAAAAAAATGATTCTCATTTTCATAAGAATCATTTGTAAAAAAGAATTAGTTTTAGTTATTTTTTCATCACTTGGGCCATTATTTTTCCAATATCTGCAGGGCTTGCCACCACGTGAACGCCACATTCAGCAAGGATTTTCATTTTTGCAGCAGCAGTATCTTCTGCACCTCCAACGATAGCGCCTGCATGGCCCATTCTTCTTCCTGCAGGGGCAGTTTGTCCGGCTATAAAACCTACAACCGGTTTGCGGTTATTTTCTTTGATCCACCGTGCGGCTTCGGCTTCCATGCCACCGCCAATTTCGCCAATCATCACAATCCCGTCAGTTTCCGGATCATTCATAAAAAGTTCAACCGCTTCTTTAGTAGTTGTTCCAATAATCGGATCACCACCAATTCCAATGGCTGTCGAAATTCCCAATCCTGCTTTTGCTACCTGGTCCGCCGCCTCATAAGTAAGTGTACCGGATTTGGAAACAATTCCGATCCTGCC
>JBQCFI010000539.1:0-3203 GCA_051959325.1 Ginsengibacter sp.
AAGCAACAGAAGCTGTTTTGGGTGGGTCGGTAGTTGCCTGTAATTTGTTGTCGACACTTTTTATAGTGTCTGCAGGAATATGCTTAGCCGGCTTGTAGAATTTATCATAGGCTGCAAAGCCTCCCAGTCCGAGGGCAATGACAAATACCAGGAGAAATACGGATTTTGACACTCCATTCCGCTGTTGTGATAGATGACGACGGGCTTCTATCAATTCACGGTCACGGGTTTCAACAACATATTGCAGGTCTTTGACCACGTTTTCCTTCTTGGCAAGAGCAGCTTGCAACACCAGTATTTCTTTTCTCAATCCAGGCTCATCGCCCTCCGGCTTTGCCGGTTGCTCGCTAAAGTTATTAATGGCTTTTTTCCTTTCCTCACTAATGGTACCTCGCTGAATAAATTCCTGCAGCTCGCAGCCGTTCTTAAACCGTTTGGCGGGATCTTTTTCAAGGCATTTATAGATCATACTCACGAGCCATACGGGGATCTCCATTTCTCTCTGCTGCTTATCGGTGCTCCACCCGCCGGGCAAGGCATTATATCTGAGCGTAATGATATCGGGTGGCAGCTGCTCCATATGGGCAAGCATCACGGCATTGCGCGCCATCTCCCCCTTATTGGCAAGGGGAAAAGGAACAGTGCCTGTCAGCAGTTCAAACAGGATAATTCCATAACTGTACACGTCAGTTTCAGTAAGTGTTTCCCCGGTATTTTGTTCCGGCGCCATGAACTCTATGGCTCCTGCATAACGGACGCTGGTGCGCCGCTGCTCATCAGACATTACAGAGAGTCCAAAATCCAGGAGAACATAGTTACCCGTGCGCTGGTTGAATTTCACGTTGTTGCTTTTAATATCTCCATGCTTGATATTGGCCCGGTGGCAATGCGCCAGCGCATTGGCCAAATGATCAGCCACTTTCAGCGTTTCTTTCACTGTAAATACCGGATCACAAGGAGGCTGAAGTAATTCAGCAAGGTCGGGTCCTTCGATGTATTCCATCTCAATAAAAGGCAGGTTGCCTGAGCTGGTAATTCCCGATGCGATAATGCTTACTACGTTCGGGTTGGGAACTTCGTTTACCCGCTTCAATTTTTGCACTTCGTTGCGAAAAGACATAAAATGTTTGTCGTCATCATTCTCGCTGGCGATTGGTGTGGGAAGTATCTTGATCGCCGTAATGATCTCGCCGGTTTTGCGGGCTTTATACACAGAGCCCTGCCCTCCGGATTTCAGTGCCCCGACATTTTCCAAACCTTCTGCTATCGTAAAAATCTTTGCCATCGTTACTCTTGTCCTGAATAGGTGAATTCCAATACGGCCATATCGCCCAGGATCACCTGGTCGCCTTCTTGCAGCCGGTGGCCCACTTCTATTGCCTGCATTTTTATTAAAACGCCTTCAACCGTGCGCACCTTTACTTTGTTATTCGGCGGTATTCCACCTTCGTCAGCGAAAATCAAAAATGAATTGCTGTCCGCTTCCCATTCGATATGCGCATGCTGGCGGCTTACCGCCCGGTTGCGCTCGGTAGGCCTGAAGGCAATCGTATTTTTTCTTACATAGTTTCCGGCAGCCTGCACCCTTGATTCGCGGCCGATATTGATCCTGCCGCCGGAGGAGTCCAGCACGTAAGTGTGCTGTTCTGCTTCGCCGTTCAACACCTTTATGAAGGCGCTGCTTTGTTTATTGGTTAACCCTGATCTCCTGGTGGATATAAAAAGGGCCGCATCCATTTGGTTCAACAGTTCCGCTTGTGGTGGAAACAGGTTGGTAAAACAAACCTCCAGTTTCAATGAAGATGATAAGCTGATGGCATAGTCATCTGCGATCTTTTGCACTTCTTCTGTCTTAAATTTCCCTGGAATGCCGGAATACACCGCAGACTCATACAAGTGTTTGTCGTATTCACTGCAATTGATAAAAAGGTATATTCCCATTATATTTCCGCCTTCGCCTCCCTGTGCGCGTTGCAGTTTTTCCTTGATGTTTTGCAACAGGATATGACGAATGCTTTTTACATCAGGCGATTTTTCTTTAGATAAGTTGAACATATCAATGTTGTTTTTTAATGAGTTAATGTATATCATGAGCGGTAGGACGAATCGTCAGATCATTCGTATTGTCCACCTCAGGCAATCCCGCTTTTGGCAATGGATCAAAACTTTTGATGTAATTACTTTCCAGCAATAAAGGAATGATGTGCGCTCCTGCCAGCACCATGGCATCGCTGGAACCCTTCGTTCCTTCAATACGGATACACACCACAACGTGACCTGTGTCGTTAGCTGCAGGGGCAAAAAAGACATACCATCCGTCGTTGATGCTTTCGCCTTTTACGATTCTTTCTGGCGTTCCCGTTTTACCGGCAACATAGATCCCAAATTGCGTTTTTTTCGGAGCGCTTTGTTCCCTCATATACGTGGTGAGGTATTGTGCATACACAGGATCGCCGGCAATCGCAATGCCCGGTTCCGGTTGCGTCGCGTGACCATTTACATCAAGCACATACCGGGAAGGTGTCATGGTACCGTTATTGGCGATGCCGGAAGCAATGCGTGCGACAGATGCAGGCGTGGCTACCAGTTCACCCTGTCCCCATGCCATGCCTGAAATACCAATCGCCCTTGTGCGGCGTATGTTGTTGGGGTCGTAACGCTTCAGGCTTTTAAATTGGGTTTCCCGCCAAAACTTTCTCCACTTTTCCTGTTGAGCGGTATTGTTATGATCATTTTCAAAATAATAGCCGCCTACACCACCCAGGAACATACCGGATTGCATGTACAAGTTCACCATTTGCTCCTGCAATTGATCTTCATTGGCCAGCCGTATGAAGAATGAGTTGTTGGATTTTACAATGCCTTTCTCCATATTGATAAGGCCCGCTTCATCCGGTTCCGGGCCGATTACCCTTATGAGCTCTTGTGGATAGACTCTGATGGTTTTTTTGGCTGCCGCTACACCGAGCTTATTGAACGCAGCCATACCGGTAACAAGCTTAGCTGTAGAGCCAGGCTGGGTGGCATGTGTAAATCCGATGTCCGTGTTTACATTCCAGCCAGGCAACTTGTTGAGCGCATTTTGCGGCAGCGTGAGCTTCTCCCAATCATTTAGCGGCGGCAATGGCCAGCAGGCCGATGCCAGCACATCACCGGTGTTGTCTTTCATTATCACTACTGAAACTTCTTTCCTGTTTACGCTA
>JBQCFI010000540.1:0-2668 GCA_051959325.1 Ginsengibacter sp.
CTATGGCAATCAATATACGGAGGGATTTTCCGGAAGTTGAATCTGCAGTAAGGGTAAGCCAGCAAAGTTTCCTTGTGCGAAAAGGAAATATCAAATTCCAGGAGAAGAATACAATTATGGCTGATTCTACGCTCTTTAAGATTTTTGATTTTCCACTGATTTACGGGGATAAGAATACAGCGTTAAAAGAGCCGATGAGTGTGGTGATTTCACAAACGGCAGCGAAAAAATATTTCGGTAACAGTGATCCTGTGGGTCAAACAATTCTGCTTACTGGCGGATTGATCAATGCAAAAATTACCGGGGTAATGAAAGACATTCCGGAGAACTCACAGATAAAAGCAGATATGATTGTTTCAATGTCATCACAGAAGCAGGTGTATGGTAATTCACTGGATAGCCAATGGTCCAATTTTGGATTAAGCTCTTACCTGCTTTTAAAACCTGGTGCAGATGCACAAAAACTGCAAGCGAAACTTCCTGCATTCTTAGATAAATATACAGGCGAGAAGCTTAAAGAAGCACAGATGAACTTTACGCTTTTTCTTGAACCTCTGAGAGATGTTTACCTGCGTTCAACAAGGGATGGTAAAAAAACAGGAAACATCAATAACGTGTATATTTTTTCAATCATTGCCTTGTTTATCCTGCTTATTGCCTGTATCAATTTTGTCAATCTTACTACTGCAAAATCCGCAGAACGCGCGAAAGAAGTAGGAATACGTAAGGTAGCAGGTGCGGAAAAATTTCAACTGATGCGCCAGTTTATCGGTGAGTCTGTTATGTTGTGTTTAATTGCTTTTGTTATAACGGCAATTCTGTCCATTTTATTAATTCCTTTGTTTAATCAACTTGCTGGCAAAACGATCAGTACGGGATTTTTTGCACATTTCTCAAATGTGATACTGTTGTTGGTTACTGCTGTTTGCATCGGATGTATAGCAGGTATTTATCCTGCGTTGGTTTTGTCATCCTTCAAGCCGATTTCTGTTTTGAAAGGCCGGTTTTCTACAGGAAATCGTGGTATTTTACTAAGAAAGGCATTAGTTGTTGCACAATTCACTATTTCAATTGCACTGATCATTGCAACGATAGTTGTATACAATCAGTTGAAGTATATGCGAAGCCAGGATTTGGGTTTTAATAAAGACCAGATGTTGATTATAGATACCAATGCCGATAAAAATAAAGATGCATTTAAAGAATCGTTATCTTCAATTCCAGGTGTAATAAGCACTTCCTTTTCAAGTTCTGTGCCGGGAAACGGCAATTCGACAGCATATTCAAAAGTGGAAAATAAATCCGGGGATATGCAGACGGCAAGTCTTGATATATATTTTGTCGATTTTGATTTTATCAATCAATATAAAATGAAGATTGTTGCCGGCCGTAATTTTTCAAAAGAATTTGCTACTGATACTACACAAGCAATGATAATTAATGAAAGTGCAGCAAGGTTATTAGGATATAGCTCGCCCGGACAAGCTATCGGCAAAAACTTTGACCAATGGGGGAGAAAAGGAAAGGTCATTGGTGTGATCAAAGATTTTCATTATCAAAGTTTGCAACAGCCAATATCGCCTTTGACGATGCGGATTGAACCGCAAGGCTATCAAATGCTTTCTATTAAAGTCTCAGCTAATAATTTGCCTTCAACCATTAAGACCATTGAGCACAATTGGAATCAATTTATTCCGGACAGGCCTTTTGATTATACATTTCTGGATGAAAGTTTTGACAAACAATACAGGGATGAGGACAGGTTTGGAAACCTGTTTTTAAACTTTGCTGTTCTGGCTATATTTATTTCCTGTCTTGGCTTGCTTGGCCTTGCATCTTACAGTACCATACAAAGGACAAAAGAAATTGGGATCAGGAAAGTGCTTGGAGCTTCCGTTTCAAATATCACTACATTATTATCGAAAGAGTTTATAAAACTTGTTTTGATTTCATTATTAATCGCATCTCCAATTGCCTGGTTTGGAATGCATAAATGGTTGGAGGGATTTGCCTACCGGATAAGCATAAATGGCTGGGTATTTATTCTGGCAGGAGCTCTGGCAATTTTAATAGCATTGTTAACGGTAAGTTTCCAAGCCATAAAAGCAGCTATAGCAAATCCCGTGAAGAGTTTGAGGAGTGAGTAATGTGATGAATGTTGATTAGCTAATGTGTTAATTCGAAAATAATCGAATTATTTGTTGGTTTACTGATAGGTAGCGGAACGTATAAACGAAAATGACATGTTCAAAAACTATTTAAAAACAGCCTGGCGCAACATTATACGGAACAAAACAACAACTCTGATAAATTTGTTTGGTCTTTCCGTAGCATTAGTTGCCTTTATTTTTATTGCACTTTGGGTACAGAACGAATTGAGTTTTGATAGCTATCACAAAGATGCAAAGGATATTTATTTAGTTCAGGTGAAATTTAATGAAGCCGATGATGCTAGTCCTTTAACTTCTTTACCAATTGCAGATGCACTCAAAAAAGAAAGTAGTGTGGATTATGTTGCCAGAATGGCTCCATGGATAGGAACATTAAATGTAAATGGGAATTTATTTGATGAGACAACGGGTATTGCAGTTGATAGCGATTGGTTTAAAATCTTTAATTATGATGTAGTAAGCGGCGATCTAAGGTCATTTAACCGCAATCCTTTTTC
>JBQCFI010000541.1:0-2800 GCA_051959325.1 Ginsengibacter sp.
ATGACAGGTTAAGAACCTTGGGCAATGTGCGCAAAGCCGGAATCAGCGTATGCTCCGGAGGCATTATTGGATTAGGAGAAACGCATGAAGACAGAATTGGAATGCTACATACTTTATCCACTTTGCCTTCTCATCCGGGGAGTGTTCAAATCAACGCCTTGGTAAGATTGAAAGTAACACCACTCGAGGGAAATGAAAAAGTAAACATCTGGGATATGATCAGAATGATCGCTACTGCAAGAATTATTATGCCAAAAGCAATGGTAAGATTAAGCGCCGGTCGCACAGAAATGAGTATTGCAGAACAGGCGCTTTGTTTCATGGCAGGCGCCAATTCTATTTTTTCAGGAGAAAAATTGTTAACTACTCCTAATCCCGATTTTGACCAGGATAAAAGGATGTTTGAACTGCTGGGCTTAAAACCAAGAGAATCTTTTAAAGAAAATGCCACTGCCGCGGAAGGCGGTTTTGTTGAAGAAGTTTTTAATTAGCTAATTTGCAAACCAGCTAATTAATTTATGGACAAACAAATTCTTCTGAATGCCTATCGTTTAATGTGCACAGCCGGGGCAATGGCGAAAACGTATGAAGCCAACCGGCAGATTTGTAAATACGTTCACTCTACATCCCGTGGCCATGAAGCAATACAGCTTGCCACTGCTTTTCAGTTACTGCCATGCGATTTTGTAAGTCCTTATTATCGTGATGAAAGCTTGTTACTCGGCCTTGGGTTTTCACCTTATACATTAATGCTACAGCTGCTGGCAAAAGGCGATGATATTTTTACCGCGGGGAAAGAATATTATTCACATCCGAATTATCGCGGAGACGATACACCAACCATCATTCATCAAAGCAGTGCTACGGGAATGCAGGCGATTCCGGCTACGGGAATTGCACAAGGCTTGCAATATTTAAAAAAAATCGGTTCTCCTTTATTTAAAAAAGGAAGTAATGGAGAAAATCCAATTGTTATTTGCTCTCTCGGCGACGCAAGTCTTACGGAAGGCGAAGTGAGCGAAGCTTTTCAATTTGCTGTTTTAAAAAAATTACCTATCATTTATTTGGTTCAGGATAATGGTTGGGGAATCAGTGTTACTTCTGAAGAAGCACGCTCGATGGATGCATATAAATTTGCAAAAGGCTTCAAAGGTTTGCAACGAATTAGTATTGATGGCAGTGATTTTTCTGAAAGTTACCAGGCAATCAAAAAAGTGATTAGTGGGGTGAGGGAAAATTCCGTTCCATTTTTAGTTCATGCAAAAGTGCCGCTGCTCGGACATCACACGAGTGGTGTAAGAAAAGAATTTTATAGGTCAGAAGAAGATCTTGCAAAACATACCAAAGAAGATCCGCTTCCGAAATTAAAAAACCGTTTGCTCCATTTAGGTATTGAAGAAAAAGATTTGAATGAAATAGATACCATCGTGTCTGAAGCCGTTGCCGAACAATTTGAAAGCGCAAAAGCAGCGCCCGAGCCAGATCCTGCAAAAGTTACGGAACATATTTTTGCTCCTTCAAATATTACCGCAGAACAAGGCGAAAGAATTCCTCCCGGAAAAGAAAAAGTAGTAATGGTAGATGCGGCGCTTTTTGCGATTCGCGAAATCATGGAAGATTTTTCGGAGGCAATTGTTTACGGACAAGATGTGGGAAGAAGGCTCGGCGGCGTTTTCAGAGAGACCGCAACTCTTGGTGAACAATTCGGAGATCATCGGGTTTTTAATACAGCAATCCAGGAAGCGTATATTATTGGTTCTACTGTTGGCATGAGCGCAACTGGAGTAAAACCAATTGTGGAAGTTCAGTTTGCCGATTATATTTACCCGGGCATCAATCAGTTGGCAACAGAAGTTGCCAAAAGTTGTTACCTCAGTAATGGAAAATTTCCGGTTCAAACTGTTATTCGTGTTCCAATAGGAGCATATGGAGGCGGCGGTCCTTATCACAGCGGAAGCATTGAGACTTTATTGCTATCGATCAAGGGAATTAAAATTGCTTATCCATCAAACGCCGCGGATATGAAAGGATTGATGAAAGCCGCTTTTCTCGACCCGAACCCGGTTGTCATGCTAGAACACAAAGGCCTTTATTGGAGCAAAGTTCCCGGAACGGAAGATGCGAAAACAGTAGAACCATCACGTGATTATATTTTGCCACTGGGAAAAGGAAATGTTATTTCAAAAGCAGATGAACAAAAAATAAAAAATGGAGAAACCGCATGTATTATCACATATGGAATGGGAGTTTATTGGGCAAGAAATGCTGCTAAAAAATTCATCGGGCAAATTGAAATTATTGATTTAAGAACTTTATTTCCGTTGGATGAAGAACTGATTTTTTCTACTGTAAAAAGACACGGCAAATGCCTGGTGTTAACAGAAGAGCAACAAAATAATTCTTTTGCAGAAGCGCTTGCAGGGCGGATTTCAAAGGAATGTTTTCAGTTTTTAGATGCACCGGTCCAGGTTTTAGGCGCATTAAATCTTCCGGCAGTTCCCATGAATATTGATTTGGAAAAAGCGATGTTGCCCAATGAAGAGAAAGTAGGAGAGGAGATAATTAAATTATTGAATTATTAGAATTATTACTGGCAATTAAATTATTGAAGTTGGTGAAAAGAAATTATGTTTATTTGTTTGTTTGCTGTGAAGTTTAAATCTTTTCTACTGCAGAAACGAATATTTCATAATCCTAATTCAATTATTAGAACCAAAATGAAAAAAATATCTTACCTCTTTCTCTTTTTATTTTTTATTCAAAAGACAAATGCACAACAAATCCAAATTGTTGCTGATAG
>JBQCFI010000542.1:0-24901 GCA_051959325.1 Ginsengibacter sp.
TAATATGCAAATTTTCTTTTAATAAAAATGCGGTTAGTGAATGTAAGGACGAAGCAAAAAAACTTGAAACCAGACTTGCTTCAGCTAACTTTATAAAGCTTTTTCCGGGGATTCTTATTTGGTTTTGTTTCAAAAATAAAAAATAGAAACCCATAATTCTTTCATCTCACTACTGTCACCTCCTGACCTCAGTAAAAGAACAAATAACCGCATTTTGCATTTAATATCTAAAAACAGCGTATAATTCTTTAGCGCCTCATTTTATTTGAATCTTAAATTAATACCAATATTATTTGCTTGCAGTCCCGTTGTTTGTGAGTAGTGGCCATACCTCAGATCAATCATGTTGAAAAATGGAATTTTAAATACACCTTTTTCCGGGGTGATCCTGAAGTTTATACCAAAATACTGCGAGGTAAAGGCGGAAAGATTATAATTACTGGTATAAAAGGGATCTGTAAGTTGATGCGTTCCATAAGAAGCAAAATAAGGAGATGCCGTTTGAATATAATACCTGTAATATGGCGCTATAGATAGAAATGGTGACACTTTATATGGAATTTCAAGACTTGCGGTATGTGCTTTAATGCCCCAGTCATCCATATAATAACGATAGTAGCTGCGGAAAATGATTTTATCACCCAGGAAATAATTCAACCGGATGGCAAGAGGCAGTTTGAGCCTTTCAGAAGGAAGATTCTCGATTTTTTCACTTCCATCTGTAAAATATACCCGATGGAAAGGAAGTCCTAAATAACCATTTTGAGCCACTCCTTCAGCGATTAAAGCAAATTGAAAATTCTTGTTCACTATCTGCGAAAAAGTAAGAGAGCCGGAATAGGTATTTCGCGGTGTTCGCGGAATTCTTACTCTTTGCCTTTCTCCATCGGTAATCACAGTACCACTTGCAGTTGTATAAGTAGAAAGTGAAGTTTCTACAGGTTTAGGAACGAATTCAGAAGGTTCGATCATCACTACTTTATCAAAATAGACATCGCCTTTGAAATTGATCGACGTGTTTTTATCTTTTGAAGTTTTGCCGGCAGAAAAATTAAGCCCGAAAGAATGATAATTTACTTCGCTTGATAAGGAGGTTCCAAGACCAAAATTAAATCCATTACTTTTTTCAACCTGCCAATTGATTGACGGATAAAAGCGGTTTCCGAATGTTCTGGAAGCTCCTGATGTATTAATATAAGCCTGTGAGGCGGCTGTATGATGATCGAATCCTACTTCCATATCCCATGTATATTTATTATTTCGTTCGTTTTGCTTTAAAAATTTCAATTCCAGCACATTCGATACATCGTTTAGTTGTTGCGTGCCTATTCCCCCGGTAACCGCGGAATGGTTTCCATCCTGGTTAAAATAACCGGAAACAAGATTGACTTCATCTAACTTTAGCTTTGTATTTTTATATGATGATGTATCCACATTGTACTGCTGGGAGAAAGCAGATAAAAGCGAAAAATAAAGCGCGAGAACAGTAAAACAGATTTTCTTCATGATTTTCTTTTTAATTTTTTCAATTGCTCGCTACTATTTTTTAGTTACAACCGCAACCGGCGCCAACTTTACCACCATTCGCACCACTTGCTCCTTCACGGTAACTTTGAAAGTTGAGCTCGGTTTTTTCCACCTTTCGGGCATTCAGTTTCATTTCCGCATCATTTATTTTATTTTTTTGATACTCTTTTACGCTGGCGCATCCTGTCGAAATGGTCAACATAAAAAAGCCAAGCGCGGCAAAAACGATTTTGTATTTCGTACAAGAAATTAATTGCATTTTATATTTTTTGAAGTGTAAATTTTATTGTTGTCATCAATGATCACACACTCTACCTGTTTTATTTGGTTGATCAGGTGAAGGCCATGTTCGATACCCATGATCATGACCGGTGTGGCCATTGCATCGCATATTTCTGCATTAGGAGAAATGATGGTGACACTTTTAATACCGGTTACCGGAAGGCCGGTGTGCGGATCAATTGTATGTGAGTATTTTTTTCCGTCGATCATTACAAATTTTTCATAGTTGCCAGACGTGGCGATCGCCATCTCACTGATATTCATGTAAGAAAATGCATGGCCTTTAAAGTCAGGATGAACAATGCCAACAGTCCATGGAGAACCGTCCGGTTGCGTTCCCCACGCAGTAAGATCGCCGGATGCATTTACGATTCCGCTGGTTACATTGTTTTTCTTCATCACCTCTTTTGCCATCTCAGCCGCGTAGCCTTTACCGATCCCGCCAAAGCCGATTCTCATTCCTTTTTCTTTTAAAAAAACAGTTTTCTTTTCAGGATCCAATTCAATGTTTTTATAATTAATAAGACGAACCATTTTCTTCGCCTTTTTTGCATCAGGCAAAGAAGTCATTGTTTGATCAAAATTCCATAAGCGTTTGTCTATGCTTCCATAAGTAATATCAAAAGCGCCTTGTGTGATGGAAGAAATTTTAATACTTCTTTGAATAATACCAAATGTTTCGTCGCTTACTGTAACGGGCTCTATTCCTGCGTTACGATTGATCAGATTGGTTTCGCTATCGTCACTAAATGTCGTAAGAAGGTTTTCAATTCTCTTTATTTCTCTTACACCTTCTTCAATCATTTGCAACGCCCATTCTTTAGTATGTGCAACAACAGTCAGTTCAAACTGGTTGCCCATCAGTTTCATGCTTTGTTTATAAGCCTGAGGTTGCTGCATTACTTTACTCTTTAACTGCAGTTATTTCGTTCACAAAGTTTGCGGCTCCCTGGCTGTAATAACCATCCCAGACTTTCAATTTATTTCCATTACTGTCGAGCAGAATGGTAAATGGAAATCTTCCGTCTGGATTATATTTTGCTGCCAGTTCATCATTTTCCCGTTGCTGTTCTTTTGAAAGCTGATCTTTCTTTTTACGTGGAAAATCAGCATTGACGAGGACCAAATTATCATTCGCGTATTGGGTAAAAGCATCAGAATTAAAAATCTCTGCGCGAAGTTTCATACAAGGAATACACCAATCGGATCCGGAAAAATTAAGGAGAATAAGTTTGTGTTCACTTTTTGCTATTTGTTCTGCTTTCTCCAGGTTGTTAAGCCAGGTTGAAGGAGTAATAGCTGTGGCAAGAAAGAATGTCGCGAAAAGAAATAGTTTTATCATACGGTGCTTTATATTGTCTAAATAAAATTATTCTATCTCTTCATTTATGATGTCATAGAAGAGTTAGATAACAATTTATTAACCAGAATTTAATAGATTATGGATATGCCAGTAGATATTATGCATTGCGCCTTCCATGATATCCTGGTTCCCGGACTTATCCTTTTTGGCTTCGGAATGTTAAGTGCAATTGCATTTGACGCTGTTCTCATTAACGTACTTTAGGCGGCCTGCTTATCTGGTTCATTGTTGAAATTATCATTCTGCAGGAACTGCATTGGTTGCACCTTATGTGGGACCTTCCGCTTTTGATTTGGACGAGCAATTTTTTAAAATCCTCTGCCGCATTCAAAGGCTTACAATCCTTCCGTCTTCCATTTCAATGATTCGTTGGGTTTTTTCTGCGAAGCTTGTATCATGTGTAACTACCAGTAACGTTTGATTAATTTCTTTTGTAAGCCGCTGAAAAATGTCAAACACAATCTCAGAATTTTTTTTGTCCAGGTTGCCTGTGGGTTCATCACACATAATAATTTGCGGGCTATTGATCAATGCCCTTGCAATCGCCACTCTTTGTTTTTCCCCGCCTGAGAGTTGGTTAGGTTTTTTATGGGCCAGTTTGCTGATATCAAGCATTTCCAGTTTTTGCAACGCCATTTGCGCAATTTCCTGTTCTGTATATTTATTTAGTTTTTGAGCCGGAAGCATCACGTTGCGCAACACGGAAAATTCATTGAGTAAATAATGAAACTGAAATACAAAACCGATTTTCTCATTCCTGATTTTAGCTAGTTGGTTTTCTTTTTTGCCCCGCATATTTTCATTCCCTATTAGCAAATCCCCTTCATAATCGGTGTCCAGCGTTGAAAGAATATATAATAGTGTCGATTTTCCGCAACCTGATTTTCCAATAACCGCAACAAATTCACCTTTGTTAATTGAAAAAGTAATATCGCTCAAAATCCTTACTGGTACCGACGGGCCGGGAAAGTCTTTTGAAATATGCCTTGCTTCTAATATGGTGATATTCATATTTTATTTTCCGCGTATGATGATGACAGGGTCTACTTTGCTTGCCTTACGCGCCGGAAACATTCCGGCCAGGTAGGTGGTGATGAGTGAAAACAAGATTCCGATAACATAAAACAATGGGTTATAATTAATAGGATAAGTTTTTACAGTAGGCAAAGCGCTTGTGTTAAATGGGATATGGTTAATGCCACTTGACAATAGATATCCAAAAAACAATCCAAGCAATCCGCCTGATAAACCAATGCCTAAAGAAATAATCAGGAATATTTTTTTTACATCGCTGCCGGAAAAACCCGTGGCTTTTAATATTGCAATAGAATCCATTTTTTCATAAATCATCATGTTTAGGATATTGTAAATACCAAACCCCGCCACAATTAACAATGTAATGCCCACTGAATAGGAAATGATGGTGCGTACCCGGCTTCCTGTTTCAAATTGCGCATTGGCGGTTTGAATGTCTTCGGCATCGGTACTGTAAAGCCGGGCATATTCTTTGGCCACGGCGGGCGCCTGGTTCATTTCTTTTAATTTGATGTTGATGTCAGTGATGTAATTCCCAGGCTCGCCCAAAATTTTTTGAGTGGTGGAAAGGGATGCATAACTTTGCACCTGATCAATGTCATTGATTCCCGATTGAAAAATTCCCACCGTTTTTAAAGAATATTGATCGCTTTTCGCGGTGGTTACCGAAACTACATCACCGATATTGACAAGCATTCTTTCGGCAAGCCCCTTGCCCATGATAATGCTGTTCGCAACATTTTTCAAGTCGGCGGCTTTGCCTGCCACTACATAGTCATTAAAGGAATAAAGCAAGCTTTCTTTTTGTACATCTATGCCATTGATGAGTCCGTTAATATCGATGTTTCCATTGTTGAAAAATACCTGTGTGGAAATCCTTGGCGCGAATCCACGCACGCGTTCATCTTTGGAAAGCGATTGCATGATAGGGCCGCTGTTGTAGATTTCCAGGCGCGCGTTCGCGGATTTTGGGGAACTGATAAAATTGTAATTGTTTTTATAGAGAGGTGATTCATTGACGGGCTGCCATTTGCTGGGTTTTATTTCTTGATAGAGGCGTACATCCGGCGTCCGGTTGAGAATAAGCCCATCGAGCAACTTGTTTAAACCGGTCATAAAACTTTGCATGGCCACAAACATGGAGATACCGAATGTAACCCCGATGGCTGCCACCAGGGTTTGCCGCCACCGGGCCAGCAATAAGGCTTTTGCGATGTTTACTAAAAGTTTAAAATTCATTGTTGAGGTTTGTAAATAATGTCATTGGCCGTAATGCCTTTTATAATTTCAACTTTCTGGTAATCTTTTAGCCCTGTCACTATGGCTTTCTTTTTATCTTTTTCAATCAGCACCATGGAGTCATCTACTAAATAATCGCGCGGGATAGTAAGCGCGTTTTCTTTAGTAGCTATAATTATGTTAGCTTCTGCTGTAAGGTTAGGATATAAAACCCAAGGCTGGGACACGAACTCAGCTTCTACCAAAAAAGATTTACTGTGTCTATCCATCAAGGGGTTAATTTTTGAAATAGTTGCTTCAAAAATCCGGCCTTTATAACTATCCATAGATACTAGCACTTTTTGTCCCAATTTTATTTTGACAATATCGTACTCGTCTATTTGAAGCTCCAGTAAAAAATGCGTGGCGTCGCCTATAACAGCCAATGGTGTTTGCGGGTTTATCATTTCGCCGCGCTTTTTATTGAGAGAATATATCTTGCCTTCTATTTCACTTTTAATAGTTAAATCGCTTTCTCTGTAACTGCTGATAGCGAGGTTTATTTTTGATTGCGCAGCATTCAATTTCAATTGTTTCAAAAGATCGTTGTATCTTATTTTGGCCGACTGCAACATTGTTTTTGAATTTTGATAAGCCAACTCCTTTTGTTCTAATTCCAGGCGGGTGCCTATATTTTGACTCCACAAATTTTGCTGGCGCATAAAAAGAAGCGAGTCATTGCTGCATCTACTTTGGGCAAGCGCGATGTTATTTTTCAAATCAATTAATTGTTCCCTGTTAGCATTTAGTTCCGCATACTCAGATGCCAGGGTGGCGTTCTGCCGGTTGAGTCTTGAGGTTTCGTCAGAAATAAGCATCAGAGGCGAACCGGTTTTTACCAAATCATTTTCAGTAACCCAAATTTTACTAATGATGCCGCTAACTGTGGAGAAAACCTGGTATTGGTTTCTTGTCTTAATAATTCCGGAAGCGTAAACGGATTCTGTTATATTTTCAATAACTGGCCTTGTTTTTTCTACCTTGTTATTGCAGGAAAATAGAAGGATTGAAAAAATAAAATAATTTAATTTACTCATTAAATTCTTGTTTATCCTGTCCGATCTTAAAAATGTTCAATTGATTATTTGCCTAGAAATTATTATGCTTCCGGTCATTTTAACGCTTCTACTGTTTTTCCTTTTTTCTGATTTTTTAATGCAATAAACCGATGTGTTTTAAAAGATTCTATGCTTCGATTGAAACCGTTGGTTCCTCTGGATATTTATCAAGGCTTGCGTTTAATTTCATTGTCAACGAGAAGTCTTTAAAACGTTTATCGTTATGAATATGGGCTTTCGGCTTAGATGTGCAAGGAATCCACTTTAGCGGACAACTGATTCTTTAGTTCATTAACTGTTTCGTTATCTTCTACCCTACCAGGAATTACTACTTTAGCGCTTCTTTCTGCAAATGCGATAGCCGCGGCTATTCCAATTCCAAAAACTAGCGGCTGTTACTATAGCGACTTTATCTTGAAATTTTTTTTCCATAATATTATATATTGGCTATAAACAAATTGTTTGTTTTTTCTTCCTCTGCTGTCCGGATATTTTCAATTCCCTTCAATATGGCATCAGGATTGAACGATATACTATCTATGCCTTCATCCACCAAAAACCTGGCAAACTCCGGAAAGTCGCTTGGCGCTTGTCCGCACAATCCGATTTTTGTTCCGGCTTTTTTAGATTTGGAAATCATGGTGGCAATCATTGCTTTAGGCGCTTCGTTTTGTTCACTGAACAAATTGCTTACGATGGCAGAATCCCTGTCAATGCCTAATGTAAGTTGAGTCAGGTCATTTGAGCCAATAGAGAACCCATCAAAAATCGCGGCAAATTTTTCAGCCAATATCACATTGCTCGGTATTTCCGCCATTACATAAATTTCAAGATTATTTACTCCTTGTTCCAAGCCAAATCTCTTCATTACGGCAATCACCTTATTTCCTTCCTCGACGGTTCTGCAAAAAGGAATCATCACTTTCACATTGGCCAATCCCATGTCATCTCTCACTTTTTTGATCGTCTGACACTCAAGCCTGAAACCTTCTTTGTATAAATCGTTATAATACCTGGACGCGCCCCGGAAACCGAGCATCGGGTTTTCTTCATGCGGTTCAAAATCCTTTCCGCCAATAAGGTTGGCATATTCATTCGTCTTAAAGTCGCTCATGCGCACAATAACATCTTTGGGATAAAAAGCCGCAGCAATTGTTGCAATTCCCTGTGAAAGCTTATCAACAAAATATTGTTGCTTGTCTGGATAGTGATGGGTCAATTCTTCAATTTTTTGCTTTACTGCCGCATCCTTAAGTTCATTGAATTTCACCAACGCCATTGGATGAATCTGGACAGAATGAGTGATGATAAATTCAATTCGCATCAGACCAACCCCATCATTCGGATAGAATGATAGTTCGAATGCCTTGTCGGGATCGCCTACAATCAACATCACTTCTGTGCTTTCAGGTTTTGCAATGGTTGAAAAATCAAGGTCGGTGACTTTAAAATTTAATTTCCCCTTGTAAACAAAACCTGTTTTCCCTTCGGAGCAGGAAACGGTGATTATGTCTCCATCGATGATTTCTTTGGTAGCATTATCACAGCCCACGATTGCAGGGACGCCTAATTCCCGCGCTACAATAGAAGCATGACTGGTTCTTCCTCCTTTATTGGTAATGATGGCTGAAGCTTTTTGCAGAATCGGATCCCAGTCAGGACTGGTAGTGTCGGTAACAATTATTTCGCCGGATTGTAATTTTTCCGCTTCATCAGGGGAATGTAAAATCCTTGCCACCCCTGTAGCTATTTTTGAACCAATCGCCTCGCCCTGTACCAGCACAATTCCTTTATCCAATAATTTATATTCTTTTAGCAGCAAAGGATTTCTTTGTGAGTGAACTGTTTCCGGCCTTGCCTGGATGATAAAAATTTCACCCGTGATTCCGTCTTTCGCCCACTCAATATCCATTGGTTTCTCATAATGATTCTCTATAATCAAAGCCCAATTGGCAAGCTTCATTATTTCCTCATCACTCAGCACAAACATTTCCTGCTTTTCTTTGGGTGTGTCTAAATTGATCACCGGTTCGTTTTCATCATTGCTATAAACCATCGTCTGGGTTTTGTCGCCTAATATCTTTTGAATAATGGCGTTTTTTCCCTGAAGCAACGTGGGTTTAAAAACCATGAATTCATCCGGCGTAACCGTTCCCTGTACAATGTTTTCGCCAAGGCCCCAAACACCGCTTATGTGGACAATATCGCGAAAACCGGATTCCGGTTCGAGCGTAAAACCCACGCCTGATGAAGCTTTATCTGACCGTACCATTTTTTGAACACCTACAGACAGAGCAACCTTCTGATGTGCAAAACCGTTTTCCTCTCTGTATTTTATGGCTCTATCTGTATAAAGCGAAGCGAAGCATTTTTTTACGGCATTCAATACTGCCATCTCCCCCTTAATATTCAAATAACTTTCATGTTGACCGGCAAAACTTGCATTGGGCAAATCCTCTGCAGTAGCACTGCTTCTCACAGCCACCTCGCAATCCATTTCGCCGCACAATTCTCTATACGCCTGCAAGATTGAAGATTGAAGTCCAGGAGGAACTTCACCGGCAAGCATTAATTCCCGCGCTTTTGCACCCGTCTCATTAAGATTTTCATAGTTATTTTTATCCAGTTCCTTCATTAAATCATCCAGTTTTGATGGCAATGAGTTATGGATAAGAAATTCTTCAAAAGCAAAGGTCGTTGTCGCAAATCCGTCCGGTACAGCAATGCCCTTTGAGGTGAGTTTGGAAAACATTTCGCCTAAAGATGAGTTTTTGCCGCCTACTTCAGCGATGTCTTCTATTTCGATTTCTTGGAATTTTTTTATGTAAGTATTCATGAGTTTAATTGTTTTACGATAGCTATCATCCAGATCTGATATTAATAGCCATTACCACAAAACTACCTTTTACTCATGGCGGCAATAGTGATAATGGTCAGTAAAAAGTTTGACTGTTCTCATTGCCTGTGTAATCGGCAAATTGTTCAACTCGAGTTTTAGAGAAGTTTTAATTGCCATGAAGCCGGTTCAATTAATTCTGAAAGACTCCGACATTATCGGATTTTAGAATTTTTCTTCCAAATAGCTGGTATTCTTGCTTCCGGCTACCGCTGCCACAAAATCCGGTTATCTTCCAAAGGCGTAACAAGACCTCCGTAGTTAGGCATTAAACGCACAGTGTAATCGCTGGCATTTCTTTTTGTTTTAACGATAGCACTATAGAGATAGTTCCCTTCTTTTTGATTGCCGTCAGTTTCCATTTTTTTTATTTCATTCGGCGCACCATCGCTTCCTTCAGCAAATAGCTCTACGCTAATCTGTTCAGTACGGATACTATTGAGCCGAATAAAAATTTTTAATTCATATCCGCCTTCCACATTTCCAATGGTGGTTTCACCAAAATGAATTTCCTGCCATTTGTCTTTAATATCATCCATTGCAGTGATTATTTTTTTCGCCAGTCCGCCCTTATCTTCAGCCCGTTTTTTATAATTAGCGGCAGCAGGCAGGTAATACTTTTCAGTATATTCCCGCACAACGCGATTGGCTGAAAAATGCGGCGTAAGCGTGGCCATACTTTTTCTCATTTTTTCAATCCACTTTACCGGTATTCCATTGTTATCGTGTGAATAAAACTGAGGCACTACCTCTTGTTCCAGCAAATCATATAAATTTCCGGCTTCTATGGCATCCCAGCCCGGGTCATCACCGTGCTCCTGCACATCGCCCAAGGCCCAGCCAACTTCAGGTGTGTAAGCTTCTGCCCACCAGCCATCCAGTTCTGATAAATTGATACCCCCATTCACCAACACTTTCATTCCGCTGGTACCACACGCTTCCCACGGACGACGCGGCGTATTGATCCATAGATCCACGCCCTGAACGAGATTTTCAGTGAGCAGCATATCATAATCACTTAAAAAAACAATATGCTTATACAAATTATGTTGCTGAATGAATTGTATCCATTGCTTAATCCATGCGTTCCCCTGTTCATCAAACGGCGGTGCTTTTCCGGCAACGACCAGTTGTACCGGCCGCTCCCGGTTACAGAGAATGCGGATCAATCTTTGGCCATCCTGCAACAGAAGATTGGGCCTTTTGTAGGGAACAAACCGGCGTGCAAAGCCAAGCGTTAAAGTATGGGGATCAAAAACATTTTTTGCGGCATGAATCATTTGCTGCCTTTCCCGGGATACCGTTAATTGAGCCTCCAATTTTTTGCGGACATAATTAACGAGACTATTTCTTGAAGCATTTCTCAAGGCCCACAGTTTTTGATCAGGAACATTTTTGATGTTTTCTTCGAGATTTTCCAATCCACCTCTCCATCGGCTTTTTCCGGACGCCTCCGTCCATAATTCATCCGCAAATTCAGAATCCCAGCTTGGCATATGAACCCCGTTTGTTATAAAACCAACAGGCACTTCGTCAACAGGCCAGCGGGGAAAAAGTGACTGAAAAAGACGGCGGCTTACTTTCTGGTGTAGTTTACTGACTCCGTTGACCGCTGCACTTCCACGGATGGCGAGATACGCCATATTAAAACTCTCAGAATTATTGTGGGGATCCTCACGGCCAAGTGCCATCAAATTATTGAAGGGAATGCCAAGTTCATCGGCCGCATAACTTTTAAAAAACTGCTCCATCAGCGATGGACTAAAATGATCGAAGCCCGCGGCTACCGCTGTATGGGTTGTAAATAAATTTCCGGCCCTGGTAGCCGCCAGCGCTTCTTCAAAGGTGGTTTTGTTTTCCTTCATAAAATAACGGGCACGTTCCAGCACCAGGAAACCCGAATGACCTTCGTTCAAATGGCATACCTCTGGTCTAATCCCGATAGCAACCAGCAGTTTCCATCCGCCGATGCCCAGTAAAATTTCCTGCTGTATACGGAGTTCGGTGCCCCCACCGTAAATTGCACTGGTGATGCTTCGGTGCATGGGTAAATTTACCGGATCGTTACTATCAAGCAGATACAGCATAACCCTACCCGCCCGCACCTGCCAGGTACGAAGCGATACCGTATATCCGGATAATGAAACCTTTATCCGAAGCCATTCTCCGTTAGCTAACCTCAACGGAGTAATTGGCAGTTGACCAGGGTCATTAAAAGGAAACAAAGCCTGTTGATTGCCATCCTTATCAAGCTGCTGACGAAAATAGCCTTGTTGGTAAAGCAGACCGACACCTGCCACCGGCACACCCAAATCGCTTGCAGATTTCAGCTGATCACCGGCTACATTACCAAGGCCGCCCACATAAATCGGCAATGCTTCACTTACCATAAATTCCATACTGAAATATGCAACACAGGTGAGTGCCGAATCAGTATAATTCTTTTGGAACCATGCAGGCGAGCCCAATTTGGCTTTTTTAGTTTTAATCAGATCGTCAAGCATACTCCTAAATTCTGCGTCCATCATCTGTCGCTTCAGCTGGTCATGTGCCACTGTTTGCAGCACAATCCAAGGATTATGGGTTATTTCCCAAAGCGAAGGGTCAAGGCGTTGCCATAATTTGTCTGCCTCATGATTCCATGACCAGCGCATATCAAGTGCTAATGCGGCCAACGCATACACACCCTCTATTTCAATCGGCAAAAATCCGTATGCCTGGTTACAGCTGATTTTGTCATCATTCATATTGTTGCCGTTTTATTTTCCAGGTTTTATTTTTAAGGCTTTAAATCCAACAACGATTAAGGACTCCGGATATTTCCGTAATCTTTTTCAGCCCACTGCATTGCTTTCAGACAGCTGGCATTTCGCTAAAAAATCGTATTCATTGAAATACAATGCCGGTAAGAGAATTCGAAATGTCAAAATGATAACTCCCGGTATAAGCATCGTTCAATTCGCATTACTTAATTGATGTGTAGATTATCACTAACGGTTTTCGATTTTACAATTTCGTATGCCACTATTATAATTAAAATTGCTTCACGCTTCCAGTATTACTTTTAGCGCTTTCTCATTTGCGGCATCACCAAAGGTTTTGTAAGCATCTGTTATCTGATCCAGTTTAAAATGATGAGTGATCAACTTTTTTGCATCCAGCTTTTTCGACTGTACGTTCTTAAAAAGCATGGGTGTAGTAACCGTATCCACAAGACGTGTGGTAATGGTGATATTTCTTGACCATAATGTTTCGAGATGCAGCTCAACGCTTTTGCCATGTACGCCAATGTTGGCAATACATCCTCCGGGAGCTACTATAGATTCGCACATTTCAAAAGTAGCGGGAATACCTACTGCTTCAATAGCGGTATCAGCTCCTTTTCCATCTGTGAGCGCCATTACTTTTTTAATTGCATCTTCTTTGCTGCTATTGATTACGGTAGTCGCGCCAAATGTTTTTGCAACTTGTAGCCGGTTATCGTCCACATCTATTATAATGATTTGTGCAGGTGTGTAAAATTGTGCAGTAAGCAACGCGGCTAATCCGATAGGTCCCGCACCAACAATTGCCACTGAATTGCCCGGTTGTACTTTGCCATTCAGTACACCACATTCAAAGCCGGTTGGCAAAATATCGCTTAACATTACCAGCGCTTCTTCATCAGAGCCGGCGGGTATCGGATACAGACTATTATCCGCGCATGGTATCCGCACATATTCGGCTTGTGTACCATTGATCAAATTACCTAAAATCCATCCACCATTTATACAATGTGAATACATTCCCCTTTTACAATACTCGCATTTTCCGCAGGAAGTAATACAAGATATCAGGACGTGATCTCCTTTTTTAAAATTCGTAACTCCATTTCCTGTTTCTTCTATAATTCCTACTCCTTCATGGCCTAATATGCGGCCATCGGTGACTGTCGGCACATCACCCTTCATAATGTGGAGATCGGTACCGCAGATGGTTGTTTTACTGATCCTGACGATAGCGTCTGTTGGTTCCTGAATGGTTGGCCTGGGCTTTTCTTCCCAGGATTGCTTACCTGCACCGTGATAAACTAAGGCTTTCATAAATTTTTTATTTTAGCGGTAAATAATCCTGCAAAACTGACTTAGCGCACGATTGTAAAAGATGATTACCATCAGTCGTAACTGTGATTGTGGTTTCGACACTTCATTTTGATGATACCAACGTGATAGAAACTGCGGGTTTGTGAATAATAAACGACGTTATTATTGACCAGGAAATAAGCGTTTAAACCAACATCCGGAAATCTCTACCACTCTGATGAAGAAATTGATACTGCTATCAAGAGCGCGCCCCTTTTTTTGTCAAAAGCGGACACATTATTTTTTCGTCACTGGTAACAGGCTGAAAAACAGTTAATAAGTAAATGGAATATATTTTCCGGATTACAAACCAACCGACGTTCCTCCTGAAAATAAGAATTACAATTATTTATTGTTCTATTGGATAGAAATTATTGAGGCAAATAGCCAAAACTTTATACATCGATTAAATGCTAAAAAAATATTTTAAAATAGCCGTTCGCCATCATATAAGTAAGACATAAATTGTTTTCCCTTATCCACATTTTATGCCTTGCTAAGAAACTTGGTTTAAATATGAATTCGGGTTATTTGTTGTTTTACTGTACTGAAAATTTAAAGGAATGGATATATGCTAATTCATCCTCAGATCCAAAAATCTTTATAGTGAACAACTCTTCTTCAGAATATTGGTCATGTCCTAACGCTGCTTTAAAAGATTCACAAATCTTCCATCATCTATACCATTAGCCTGTCGTTCTTTTCTCTTTTTAATTGCATGTTTGAAACAGGCTGATACAGTAAAGGGATTTGTTCAACCACGACATCACTTTTATCTAAACCGAATGCCGTTTCATCGCTTTGACCTAACCGTTTCAGCAAGAAGTAAGTATTAAGTAACAAACCTTCGCGCAAGGAAAATTCATTTTCTACAGAGAGAAATTTTTCAATCACTACAAATTTAAAATCCGGTTCGCTGTTGTAGATAGTAGAGCCGTCAGGCCGCGTGTGCAAGTTTAGTTCTTTGTTGCAAATTAGTTCCCGAAGGATCTTTTTGAAATACAATTCAGTTCTTGGTTGAATCCGAAAGCCTACATTGATATTCACTTTTATCACTTTATCTTCAACCAATTCAGAGACGTTATACGAAAGTGTGTAAGGTTCTTCGGTTCTGTTGATGTGCAGAAACCAATATACATCAGCTCGTTTAGGCTTTTTATAAAAAATCGATCTGATAATTTTTTCCTCAATATAATTCCGTTGATTCGCCTTCGTCAGGTAAATTAGTTGCGTGGAATATTTCGGGATTTCCATGTCTTCACTTAATTTTCTCAGTTGATTTGCATGTTTGCCCAGATCAACAAATTTAGTAAGCCGGTTAGTAACTTTTCTTCCATAATACCAAACATACATTGTAGTAAAAATGCCTAACTCAAAGAACAGGAACTTCCACCGTGCTTCTATTTTTGCTACGTTAGCGATGAAAAACGAAATCTCTATTGTCCCAAAAAGCATCAGTAACGCAAGTACCAAAAATTTATTCCATTTTAATTTATAAAAGAGAAAATGCATTAGTAAAAACGTGGTCATCATCATGGTAATCGTAATACCAAAACCATAAGCTGCTTCCATATTTGTAGATGTTTGAAAATACAAGATCATTAATATGCATCCTGCCCACAAAATGTTATTTACGCTGGGAATGTAGATCTGGCCCTTTAATTCTGTTGGCTGCCTTACCGCAATCCGGGGCCAGAAGTTCAGGTTCATTGCTTCATTCACCAAGGTATAGCTTCCACTGATCATAGCCTGCGAAGCAATAATAGTTGCAATTGTTGCAATAATAATTCCTGGTATTAAAAACCAATGAGGCATCATTTCATAGAATGGATTGCGGTCTTGTAAAAATGCTCCTTTACCCAAGCTCATAAGCCATGCTCCTTGCCCCATATAGTTCACCATCAAGGCTGTTTTTACACCTGCCCAGCTAATACGAATATTTCTTCTTCCGCAATGTCCAAGGTCAGAATAAAGCGCTTCAGCACCTGTGGTCGCTAAGAATACGGCACCCAATAACCAGAATCCGTGAGGATAATCGACTAAAAAACGATATGCATAAACAGGATTAAGCGCTTTGAAAATAGCCGGATGTTTGATGATCTGCGAAACGCCTAATGTAGCAAGTAAGGTAAACCAAACTAACATCGCAGGACCAAATGTGCGGCCAATTTTATAAGTTCCAAAACGCTGAAAGAAAAACAATGCCGATAAAATTATGATCACAACCGGAACTGTTGGCAAATGTTCTAATCCTTTTACTATTGTCAATCCTTCAATTGCGGAAGCTACCGAAATCGGCGGTGTAATAATGCCATCGGCTAATAAGGTAGTTGCTCCAAGAATTGTCGGTATTACCATGTATTTTCCGTATCTGCGAACTAAAGCGTATAGAGAAAAAATACCACCTTCTCCATGGTTGTCCGCTTTTAAAGTAAGGTAAATGTATTTAAAGGTCGTTTGAAAAGTAATGGTCCAAAACACACAGGAAATACCGCCATAAACAAGTATTTCCGAAACAGACCGTTCGCCGACAATTGCTTTTAATACATAAAGCGGACTTGTGCCGATGTCGCCATAAATGATACCCAATGCCACTAACAGAGAAGCAGCAGTCACTTTCTTATTAATTCCGGTTTTTATCTTTTCCATTATCGAAAATTGATTATGCAAAAGAAGATGGAATGTTATAGGTAAAATGTAAAGCTATTGCGGCTGTAGATAAACGTTTTATAAAGATCAAAAACTTGACTTACCCATTGTCGAGCACTTCTTTAATTGAAGTAATGATCAGGAATAACACCAGGGCTATTAATAGCCCAAAACCAATAATATGCATTAATTGATTTGATAACATCATTGAAAATTTGAGTCTGATATTTCAAATCAAAATAACTTCTTATCCAATAAGCAAATTATAAAAAGGCACACGGTAGAAATAAGTATTTTATAAAGTTTATTGAAAGCGATAGCCTACGCCACTTTCAGTAATAATGTGCTCGGGCTGGTTTGGATTGTCTTCAATTTTCTTTCGAAGCGAGGCTACAAACACCCGCAAATATTGGGTTTCAGTTTGGTAAGGCACGCCCCATATTTCTTTCAGAATAAATTGGTGGGTTAAAACCCTTCCCTCATTGCGGGCAAAAAGCGAGATGAGATTAAACTCTGTTGATGTTAGTTTCACCAATTCTTTAGTTTTTCTAACGGTTCTTGCCACAAGATCAATCTGCAAATCACCTGCTTCTAGAACAATTGTATCGTTGGTAGTCTGATTTCTTCGAATGGCCGAACGGATACGCGCCAACAATTCCACAGTACGAAATGGCTTGGTGAGATAATCCGTTGCTCCATTATCCAAAGCAGCTACAATATCAGTTTCATCGTTTTGTACAGAAAGAATAATGATTGCTTTATTATACCAATGACGCAGTTCTTTCAGGATTTCATGACCGCTTTTATCAGGCAAACCTATATCCAGTAAAATCAATTGGGGCGGATGGTTAGCAGCCTGTATCACTCCTTCTTTACCTGTTTCGGCTTGGAGTACTTTATAGTCATTACTTTCCAGTGCTATCTCCAGCAGCTTTCGAATTTGTGGCTCATCATCGATTATTAAAATCTCGGCTTTATTCATTTTTCAGATTGTTTAAATAAGATGTTTCTGAAGGAATTTGTATGGTGAATTTGGCTCCGCCCCATTCATTAATTTCCAATTTGATGGTCCCATTCTGAGCTTCAGTAAAACCTTTGACTATAGAAAGCCCTAAACCGCTTCCGCCTGTTTTTGTATGAGGCACTCGATAAAATTTATCAAAAACTGACGCGATTTCCTTTACGGGAAAACCGATTCCATTGTCGGAAACCGTCATTACAAAATAGTCGGCATCGTGTTTTACATTGATGATGATATTTGTGTTTGGCGGTGTGTATTGAATCGCGTTGTGCAATAGATTGTGTAAAATTTGTTCAGTCAAGCCACCATCCAATTTGAATAAAGGCAGATTATCATTATTTTCAAAAATCAGCTTATGTCCATCTGTCGGAATCAGCTTTTGAATAGTTGAATTGATTAGCTCGTTCACATCCGTCCAATCTGATTTAGGTTTCAAGATGCCACTTTCAACCCTGCTCATGTTCAGGATATTCTCAACCTGTCGGTTCAGCCGGTTCGCAGCTATGCCAATTTCATTAAATAATTCACTTTGCCTCCTGGCCGAAAGTTTATCTTTACTGGCTTTCAACATATCTGCAGAACCTAAGATGGTAGCAATCGGCGTCCGCAATTCATGTGAAAGTGAATTAAGCAAAGTATTGTACAGTTTTAATTCTTTTTCCTTTTCTTCTTTGTCCCTTGCCTTTTTCTCTGCTTCCCGGATTTTGAACGTCAAAACCACGTTAACCAGCGCAATAATGAAATACATAAGAAACATCAGCAAATCTTCAGTATTACCAATCTGAAATGAATATAACGGCGGAATAAAAAACACGTTCCATATAATAGCACTCAAAACAGCTGCCAGCAACACAGGCAGAATTTCAAAAAGCATGGCAACGACCGATACAGCCATTAACAGTATCAGCGCTACTATTTTGTAACCAATAAGATTTTTGAAAGAAAAACAAATAAACGCAATGGCAATCACCAGCAAGAGACTTAAAAAGTATTGGGTTTTGTGGGATAACTTTCTTGTGCTGAATAGTTTCACTATGTACTTTATTTGGAAGTAAAAGTAGTTATAAGGATATAAAGATTTTGCAAAGAAAGGCTTCGAGATTTCCGGTTGAACGTTCTAAAATCTCAATTCTAAATTTAGTTCATTTGAGAAAACCAGGGAGATATAATAGTTATCGAAAAGAAAGTGAAAAGATAGAAACCAATTATTTCTTCATTTACTATAGAATCAGCTTATAGACTCCATCAAATTACAGCCTTATTCTCGATCCTATTTCAAAAACTTTTTCGGAAGGAAGATTAAAATATTTTGATACTCTTGCGGAATTTCGGCCTAAAAAATCAAACAAAGCCTCACGTATGGGGCTCATACCGGTATCTTTTGTAATTACCACTGATTCCCTTCCCAAAAAATAAGTTGCATTTTTTACATCAATAACTACTCCCTTTTGTTTTAAAAGTTGAATCGCTTCTGGAATATCGGTGGTATCCATGTAGCCATAATGTAAAATAAGAAGAGTTATATGGTTATCGGGCGTGGCAACTTTAAAGTTCTTTAAAAGATCCACATGAGGCACGCGGTCAAATTGGATACTCAGAATAAATATTTTGCGATGGATGACTTTATTATGCTTTAAATTGAAAAACAATGCCGGAGGCGTGCCAAGGGAGTTTCTTGTTAAATAAATAGCAGTTCCCTCGACTACACATTGTGCCTTACTTTGATAATATGTTAGAAAACTATTCAAAGAATCAGTTGTTTTGTTAATCTGTATCGCCATCATTCTTTTTCCCCGGTACCAGGTAGTCATCATAAAATAAATAGAACCGGCTACCAGCAAGGGAACCCACCCTCCTTCAGGTACTTTTATAATGTTAGCCAGAAAAAAAGACAGGTCTATAATCAGAAAAAATCCAACGAGGGAAACGGAAGCAAAAAGGCTCCATTTCCATACATTCCTCATAACAAGAAAAGCCAGTAAAGTAGTAATTACCATCGTTGTGCTGACAGCAACTCCATATGCTCCGGCCAGATTACCAGAAGTTTTAAAAAAACCAACCAGCGCAATTGTTGCAGAAAACAAGATCCAATTTAATTGAGGTATATAAATCTGCCCTCGTTCATGATGGGATGTATGTACTATTCTGAACCGGGCTACAAAACCTAATTGAATCGCCTGGTAGGTTAGGCTAAATGCACCTGATATAACAGCCTGCGATGCAATAACTGCTGCCAGGGTTGCCAAAATTACCAGCGGATATAATGCCCAACCGGGAGCTAAAAAGTAAAAGGGGTTTAAAACTGCGTTTGGATTATCTAAAATCAAAGCTCCTTGTCCAAAATAATTCAATACAAGACAGGGCAAAACGAGATAAAACCATCCTAATTGAATCGGTTTTTTTCTAAAATGGCCAAGATCTGCATATAAAGCTTCACCGCCGGTAACGGCTAAAAAAACAGCACCTAAAATAACCAGGCTATCAAACCCGTTGAGCAGAAAAAAATGAAAAGCATAATAAGGGTTTAAAGCTTTTAAAACCTCTACATGCTTTCCAATTGCATTTAACCCTAAAACAGCAAGGGATAAAAACCATAAAAGAATAACAGGGCCGAAAATCATACCAACGCTGCCTGTGCCTTTGCTTTGAAAAAAAAATAATCCCAGCAGAATAATAAAAGTAATAGATATAATAAATGGTTCAAAAAAGGGTGTAGCAACTTGTAATCCCTCAACAGCACTTAGTACAGAAATTGCGGGAGTGATCATTCCGTCTCCGTATAGCAAGGCTGAACCAAACAAACCCATAGACAGAATCAAGAAGTATTTTCTACTTTTTTTCTTAGGCAGCACCAAAGCCATAAGCGCTAAAATACCGCCTTCTCCTTCATTGTCGGCTCTAAGAATTATTATCAAATATTTTACACTAACAACAAGAATCAAAGACCAAAGAATCAAAGATAAAACACCAAATACATTTTGTTGAGTTACTGCAATTCCGCTTGCTCCTGTGAAACAAACCCTTAAAGCATACAGAGGGCTTGTTCCAATATCTCCAAACACAATCCCTAAAGCACCAATCGTTAGTTTGAATAAATTATTGGGTGAAATACTTTTCATGTTACTGATTTTTAGAAAACATTCAAGGCTACGGTTATGCTTTAAAATGCAAATCTAAGGGAAGGGCAAAAACCAAACACCGCAGCTCAGAAAAACATTTTGTTGCGGAATAATTTAAAACGTCAAGATAAACAGATGTTAACAGCCTAATCAATAAAATTTTTAAACTAAGTGTTTAACAATATCATTTTTGCAAAACACGTTACTGTGCCTATTTCATCTGTAAGAAATTTTTGACAACTCCATCTTCAGAAAGGGGCAGCTTTCTTTGGATATTCTTTAAGTTGATTATGATCGCCACGGCTGTTCTAATTCAACTTTTCCACTGGAATTTTTACCAACACTTCACATCCTTCCCCTTTTTTTGACTGTACATACAATTTACCTGCAAATAATTCTGCACGCCTTGTCATGTTGGCCATTCCAATACCATATTGAACCAGATTCTTATTAAATCCTACCCCATTATCTGCAATTCTCATGTGTAAATGATGGTCGAAAATAAAGACACTTACTTCTATTATTGAACAATGTGCATGTTCAACAATATTTCTCATTTGTTCCTGTAAGATGCGGTATAAGTTTAACTTAATATCTTGCGATATAAGTCTTTGCTTAGAAGACTTATCGAAATAAACTGAAACCTTATAAGCCTCTGTGATATTGAAAGACTTTAAGAGGCTTTTAAACGCTTCTTCTAACTTTGTATCATCAAAAAAAGCAGGCGCTAATCTGTGTGAAAGGTTTCTTATTTCATTCGTGGCCAGATTAATCGCTTCGTAACTTTTGTTATACGATTGAACCGCCTGCGGTACTAAAGAAGGTTTGATCATTCCGAGACTCATTTTAGCTGCAGCAAGAATCTGGCAGACATTATCATGCAATTCACTTCCTATTTCATAACGTTCATCTTCCTGGGTTTTTATGATGGCCTTTGTAATTTTATTTTCAAATTCATTTCTTTCTGTTACATCAATGGCAACGCATAAAATACCTTGACGCTCATTTATATCAATGGGAGAAGTGTAAATCTCAACATTTATTTTTTCACCGCATTTTTTTACATGAGTGAATGAAGACATATAATTTTCATTATTTCCGGAACCAATGCAATCTCCTTTCTTCCGTAAAAATTCTTTTGTCGGAAGATCTTGCTTCCCTCTAATATCCATGTAAGTCATACTCAAAAACTCCATTTCAGTGTAGCCGTAATGCATTACTGCGGCGTTATTAGCCAGAACAAATCTGAATGTTTCCGGATCGATAACCCACATTGGTATTGGAGCAAGATTAAAAAAATTCCGAAATTTTAACTCAGAAGCTATTAACGATTCCTGAAGTTTCTTTTTTTCTGTCACGTCATTAAAAAATCCCATAGAACCTTGAAAAAATCCATTCTTATACTCCAAAAGAACTGATCCTTCTAAATAAATTCTTTTTCCGCTCTTACTGTTAAACACACTTTCAAAATTGGTCACTACCTTCGTCTTTGTTAGTCCTTCATTCTCAGGCAAGCATCCTTCTGCCAATAAATCAGACAATTTAAGATCAAATAATTCATCATCACTATACTCAAATCTTTTTTTAAAAGAATCATTAGCAAAAACGAATCTTCCTGCAGCATCACACTTCTCGATTATTTCATTCGTTTGTTCAGTGATCGTACGATATTTTCTTTCGCTTTCCTTCAAAGCAATGGTTATTCTGTGCTCCTTTTTCGCAATGCTGATAAGATTTAGTCCCATAGAAATTACGAGGATAATTAAGCCAACACTTATCCAGGTATTAATAGTATTGATTCGAATGATTTCCTCACCAATATCATTCATTAATTTTTGGTCATGACTTTTAATGGAAGTTAAAAGCTTAGAATTAAGCATCAGTAATTCTGAATAATTTGGATGGAGAGAGTCTTCGTAATCTGTTCTTATCCGGTCATAGTTTCTATCATTAATTTGCTTAATAAACTTTTCGAGATAATGATTTTTTATTGCAAAAACTTTTTCTAACCTTTTGAATAATTCATGTTCGTCATTGCCAGAGATATATTTTTCCGATCCAATAAATAAACTGTCGTCACTTTTGACCCGTGAGATTATTTCTTTTAAATTAACCAGGTTATTTTGATCAACGCCCCAATAGGAAAGTCTTAAAAGAGCAATTTCCTGCTGCAGTTGCCGATTGTATAAATCTGTAAATACGGTTTGCCGTTCGCTTGCTTTCGGTACCATCTCAACAAGTAGGGAACTTGCTTTTCTCTGGTTCCAAAATTCATGATTACGGGAAATAACTAATAAAATAAAAAACGCAGCATAGGTAAACAGGAGCACACGGGAGGCATTGAGAGCTCGTATATTTTTTCTCATCTTTACGAAAGATATGTGGATAAGACAAAAGTATAATAATTTATTAATAAATGTATTTGATACAAGCTGCCTAAACCTGCCTATTTTAGCAGAAACAGAGTTCCGTTTCAGGTTATTTTCGGCAAACGGGTATTTGTATCCTCCAATAAAAAGCTCCAGTTCTGTTATCGATTCTGAAAATATTTCTACAAAGCCAATGTAAATTATCAATTGATTGTGAAGTATTATCGAAAAAGAAGGTGTTTAAATTATTATGTGATTCTCAACGATTAAAAAGGAATTATTGGAAATTATCGTCGCAAAATAATTGAAGACAAATACAATGCAATTCTTTATTTCTAAAAACGTTCCTCTTATATCAAAATTTCACGAATTTTTTCTATTTTACATTAATATCAGCAACCATTGAAGAAAACTCTATAACATGGCGAAACTTTTACTTGTCGATGATCATACTATAATCAGAACCGGTTTAAAACTGCTGATCCAGGCGTCTTTTGCACACTGCAGAATCGATGAGGCGAATGACGGTAATGCTGCTTTTGAAATGATAAAAGAGCATGATTATGATTTGGTAGTTATGGACGTAAATATGCCAAACACGGATTCGTTTGGTGTTTTACAAACCATACTTGCTCTTAAGCCGTCCACAAAAATCATTATGTTTAGTATGAACTCAGAAGAAATTTATGCAAAAAGATATCTGAAATTGGGTGCAATAGGATATTTAAAAAAAGAAGCTTCGAACGATGAAATAATAAAGGCGATTACTTTGGGTTTAAATAATAAGAGGTATGTGAGCCAGGAACTGAAGGAAATATTATTAACCGATCTGAAATCCAGCAGCCACTCGGGAAATCCATTTGATAAATTATCTCCACGTGAATTTGAAATTGTGCAACATCTTGTACAGGGCGATTCCGTTTCTCAAATATCAGGGAAATTACAGCTTCACACTTCTACCATTGGTACCCATAAATCGAGGATATTCGAAAAATTAGACTGCCATAACGTTATTGAACTAATCAATCTTGCAAAAATTTACAAGGTGGTTCTTTGGTCATAAGTATTATAGGTTTGAATCAGAAATTGAGCTTGCTTTCATTACTGTCATTTATTTTCTACAAACAATTCAATAATTTTCTACAAACCCTTAAATGACCGGTACTTATTTTCGGCTCATTAATCATTAGCACACCGACAAAAATCCATCGCTCTTTTGTCTTCTGATTAATAATGCAAAAAACCTAACGACCCAAAAAATTGCGCCGTTGGTCCCCTCGAAACCAGAAAGCGATCGCGTTAAGCTGTCGCTTTTTTTATAGAAAATTTACTACATCAATTTCTTTCTTTAACTACATTTTACTGAATACAATATTCTCAACTTTGTTCATCTGGCTCACTATAGTAACAGTAATCCATTTATGAAAAATCTTTTACGAAAATATTTCTTCCTGGTTATTTCTTTCGTTCTTTTTTCAACAAAGTTGTTTGCGCAAATACCTGCGTGTCCGGGAGGTGATCCGATGGAAGCTGATTCTGCTAAATCTATGGTTCCATTAAAACCAGCTGAAAACAAGCGATTAACATCCTCCGGTATTTCACCTTCAGAGAAGGGTAAAGATTCTAATAACAAAACAAGTGAAAAGCTGCAGCTAAATAAAAAAGAGGAAGAAGGCACTCACATAATCTTCTAACTAATTTTAGAAAAAATCATTTCGCAAATTTTTGATGTCGCTCCCGGACAATAGAGTTCCAAATGACAAGAAAAGCTATTGCTTAACCATTAACATTCTATAGGCGTGAAATGAACTGAACGATAATTCCAGATATTACTTCGTCTACTGACAACCATTTGATCCCTATTTTTTAAAAGCCGGAAAGATAACCGCCACAACGGTGCTTCCATGTAAATCCAAGTTGTCAAGCAGTTCACAACACATGTTTTTATACTGTTCATGATACTGAAAGAACTGGTGCAATTCATCGCGTATCATAATCTGTTTTGTTAGCAAATTTAAATATTACATTCGCGGCTTTTGAACGAAAACAATAATTAAATAGCGTGAATTTTCATTCTTGCTTTTTTAAAGAAATATAAATAATAAATCTTTTACTTTCCCTTTATATTTTACTTGCCCTTTATATTTTTCCAGGAAGTGCCTCCCAAATTTTTAATTCATATG
>JBQCFI010000543.1:0-14512 GCA_051959325.1 Ginsengibacter sp.
CCAAAGGATTCAAAAAAGCAAAATCATCATTACTTTTCCACGAAGATTAACACCCTTTTGTTTCCCCATAAAAGTGGACAGTATGCGTGAAGATCTTTCTTCAGAAAAACTGGAAGATAGAGTGAAGAGAATGCAATTACAGTTAAATTCATTATCAGAAAGGTAAATGCTTTTGTTCAATTTTAATTCGTGCTTATCTGAAAAATATTTTTTCAAAAGAAAATTCTGATAAAGAGTTATTCCTTAAGAAAAGGAATTTTATTTATTTGTTTGTTTACTAATAAAAGATTTTTTTAAAGAGCATAAAAGGATCCTTTAATTTTTTTTTAACAAATTTTTTATCTCTACCTTCGGAAAAGATTTTTCTTTTTCAATGCAACTACTTTTAGAAAAAATACAGAACGACGACGACCAGCAATCTTTTAAGCAATTCTATCAGTTGTTATTTTTCAGACTTTACCAGTTTGCTTATTCTTATGTTCATTCAAAAGAAAGCGCTGAAGAAGTAGTGAACGATGTTTTTTTGTGTTTTTGGCAAAAAAGAAAAACCCTCAATACGATCGAGAACATCAATGTATATCTTTATGTGGCTGTAAAAAATGCATCCTTAAACTGGTTAAGAAAAAACCGGCAGGCTTACACAGTATCAATCGAGGAACTGACGACAGATCATCTTCGTTTGGTTCCAAATCCAGAAGTAATGCTGATTACACATGAATTTGAATCTCATATCAGGGAAGCCATTGAGCAATTGCCTCCGCGCTGTAAACTTATCTTCAAATTAATAAAAGAGGATGGGCTAAGCTATAAACAAGTGGCGTCTATTCTGGATGTGTCGGTAAAAACTGTAGATACGCAACTTTACCTGGCGCTTAAAAAACTTTCACTGATTTTAAAACCCCTTATGCCCGTCAACTCCAATATATGCTTATCGTCTTCCAATGAAGAATAGATAAGAATGTTAATATTTTCAAAAAAAAATTTTTAATCTCTTAAGGAATTTGTAAAAAAAATGTTTCCTATTTAGATAAACGTCATTTTGACAATTATAAGGATAAGCAACAAAAGTATTTCCCACAAAAGAACAGCTTCAATTTATGATTTCAGACAGAGTGTTACAATTGTTGGCTAGACAAATGGGAAATCTTGCTTCTGAAAAAGAAATAGTGGAATTACGTGAACTTTTAAAGCAATATCCCGAAAATCATTTTTTTATAGAAATATTGCAATCTATAAAAAGTGAGCGATCCTATTACCAACTGGTTCTTACGGAGGATGAACTGGTGCATGAAAGTTGGCTGATGCTTAGAAATGAACTGAATGATCCACCGGTAAATAATAGGGTGCTCAGAATTGAAAATGAAGTAAATCGAAAAAAGTTTTCAAACCGTTGGTGGATGCGTAATGCTGCAATCTGGACTGGTGTGATAATACTTTTTATCAGTTCTTTTTTTATCTGGAAGCTGCCGGCAAAAAAAGCTGAGGCACCAACAAATTACAAAATGAACCAGGTAATTGTTCCTTATGGATCGATTAAAAAAATCATCCTTCAGGACAGCACAGTGGTTTGGGTGAATGCGGGGAGCCATATTCATTATGCAGCGGATTTGATTCAAAAAACCCGGGATGTATATTTAGATGGGGAGGCATATTTTAGTGTAAAACATGACGCAGAACATCCGTTCATTGTACATGCAGGAAACATCACGGTTCACGCTTTAGGAACAAAGTTTAATATAAGGGCTTATAAAAATGAAAACAAGGTAGAAGCAACTTTAATCAGTGGAAAAATACAGGTAAATATTGAAAACAAGGCCGATAAAAAGATCATTTTGGTTCCGAATGAAAAACTAACGGTGATAAACGAAAAACAGAAACCGGGCGACCGCGATTCTCTCTCTGTGAAGGAGTTGAGCTTTGAAGTGAAGGAAGTGAAACAAATACCTTCCATTTCGACGGTCAAGGAAGTGGCATGGATACAGGATATACTGGCTTTTCAAAATGAATCATTTAAGGATTTGGCAAAGAGAATGGAAAGAAGATATGATGTCCACATTATTTTTAAAACGCGCAGCCTGGAAGAAGAAAGATTAAGCGGCATTTTTGAAAATGAAACCATTCAAAAAGCACTTAACCTGTTGCAAATGACCACTCAGTTCCGTTACCAAGTTCACGTTGATTCGGTTTTTTTAAACCTATGATGCTACTTTAATAAAACGATTATTTACTAAAATTTATAATTAAACCACGCACCCATGCATTATATAAGAAACGGCTAAAATATTGAAAGAAACAAAGGAAGAGCTGGCACTCTTCCTTCCAGAAAAAAGCGTACAGAGCAACGCTAAATAAGTATTGCTCCTATTTTTAATCTTACAAAACAAAAGTATGAATAAAATACTATTGTCAATCCATGTCAATCATAATAAGTTACTACCTCAACTGGCCCGGATTATGAAACTTGTCTTTATCCTCATCTTCATTTGCAGCGTGCATGTTTCCGCAAAAGTTTATTCGCAGGAACGCTTTACGTTAAATATGAGCAACGTGAGTGTCGACAAGATTTTGAATAAAATTCAAAGTGAAAGCAACTATCGTTTTTTTTACAATTTTGGTTATCTCAAACATTTGGACAAACTAAATGTTGTTGCCAAAAATGAAACTCTTGGAGAAATACTCAACAAGTTATTGGATAGCACGCTTTCTTATCAAATTTTGGATGATAACCTTGTAGTTATATCTCTCAAAGGAACCCAACAACTGCAACATAAAATAGAAGGAAAAGTAACTGACGAAAAAGGATCTCCTTTACCAGGAGTATCCGTTCAGATAAAAGGAACATCACAAGGCGCGATAACCAATGGCGCCGGAAGATTTACTTTAGTAGTTCCGGATGATGCCGTGCTGACCGTCTCTTTTGTCGGATACGAAACACAGGAAATTACTGTAGGTAATCAAACAACTTTTAATATTGAACTTAAAGTTGCTGCTTCCGGATTAAATGAAGTAGTGGTGGTAGGATATGGTACTACAAAAAAAGCCACTCTTACCGGAGCGATCAGTTCTGTAAAAGGTTCAGAGGTTGTAAAATCACCAGCTACCAACGTAAGTAATGACTTGGTAGGGCGCTTGCCTGGGTTGGTAGCTATACAGCCAAGCGGCGAACCTGGTTACGACGGCTCTACTTTAAGAATAAGAGGATTGAATACTTTGAACAATAATAACGTTTTGGTGGTGGTAGATGGTATTGCCGGAAGAAGCCTTGATAGAATTGACCCGTACAGTATTGAAAGTATTACCATATTGAAAGACGCTTCTGCAGCGATTTACGGAGCACAGGCAGCAAATGGTGTTATCCTGATCACTACTAAACGCGGAAGATTAGGAAAACCGGAAATTACGTTTAATGTAAATGCCGGGTACAATCAACCAACAAAGATTCCAAAAATGGCGGATGCAGCAACGTATGCAACGATGCTGAATGAGATAGCTGAGTATGGTAACAGGCAACTGCCCTTTAGCAAGGATGACATTCAAAAGTTTACCGATGGTTCTGATCCGTGGGGACATCCAAATACCGATTGGTTTGCGTCAGTATTGAAGAAAAGATCTGCGCAAAACTCTTACAACATGACCGTATCCGGCGGTACAGAATCTTTACGTTATTTCGTATCATTGGGAACCAAGACACAGCAGGGAAACTACTATCACAGCGGTACTAAATATAACCAATATGATTTTAGAAGCAACCTTGACGGCAAAATTACCAAACAAATTAGTCTTGCCTTCGACGTTACCGGTAGAATGGAAGACAGGAATTTTCCCACCCGCAGTGCAGGCGATATTTTTAGAATGATCATGCGTGGAAAGCCAAATCTACCTGCCTATTGGCCGGATGGAACTCCGGGCCCCGATATTGAATACGGAAACAATCCTGCAGTAATCAGCACAGATGCAACCGGATATGACCGCGACAAGAATTATGTATTGAATTCAAACATCAAACTAAACATTGACATTCCCTGGATAAAAGGGCTTTCTGTAACCGGCAATGCCGCTATTGACAAAGGATTTGATTTCAGAAAGCTTTGGCAAACTCCCTGGTACTTATATACCTGGGATGGTACAAGCCGCGATGCAAATGGAAAGCCAATTTTGGTGAAGGGTAAAAGAGGATTCGATGCGGCCCAGTTAACTGAATATGCTGCCGATAACATCAGTACTACGGTAAACGGATTGCTGAATTATGATCGCACATTTGGGGACCATGGAATCAAATTTTTGGCAGGTATTGAAGAGATAAAAGGTAATGGAGATAATTTTTCCGCTTCTAAACAACACTATGTTTCCACCGCCATTGACCAGCTTTTTGCCGGCGCTAGTTTGGATAAGGATAATAATGGCTCAGGTTTTATCAATTCAAGGCTGAGCTATTTTGGCCGTGTTAATTATAGTTTCCGTGATAAATACCTGGCAGAGTTTGTTTGGAGATATGATGGTTCTTACATTTTCCCACCAGATGGCAAACAGTTCGGATTTTTCCCGGGAGTATCAGCTGGCTGGGTTGTATCAAAAGAAGGATTTTTTAAAAGCGCCACTAATGTGATCGACTTTTTGAAAATCCGTGGATCATGGGGACAAACCGGTAACGACCGCATACCTGAATGGCAATATCTTGCTACCTATGCATACGGCAACTTCCTGGGCCAGCCTTATTATCCGTTTGTTACAGGAGCAGGAGTAGAAAATCAAACATTATATGAAACAAGGGTTCCGAATCCGAATATAACCTGGGAAGTGGCTAACCAGGCAGACATTGGTTTTGATGCTACTTTATTTAATAATAAAGTTTCTATCACAGCCGATTATTTTAATTACAAACGCTCTCATATCCTGTTGCCTCCAAACGCCTCTATTCCACTTTCTGCAGGTTTTACTCCTCCTTACGAGAATATAGGAAAAGTTGGAAATAAAGGATTCGACTTTAACGTCAGTTATTCAGACAATATCGGCAAATTGAATTTCACTATTGGAGTAAACGGCGGTTATGCGAAGAACCGGATCATTTTCTGGGATGAGACGCCAGGTGCACCAGGTTATCAAAAATCAACAGGCCATCCGATGAACACCTCGTTGTATTACATCGCCGAAGGGGTATTCCCCGATTCTGCTTCAGTTGCCAAACTACCCCATTGGGACGGCGCAAGACCCGGAGATATTATTTTCAAGGACGTAAATGGCGATGGCAAAATTGATGCTAACGATCGTGTGAGAATCGATAAAAACAGCGTTCCGACTTTTACAGGAGGCGTTTCATTGGAATTGCGGTACGGTCAGTTTGATTTATCAATACTCTTGCAGGCAGCAACAGGAGCTGTAAATTATATTTCGACTGAGTCCGGTGAAATCGGCGACTTCCTTGAGAGCTTTGCGGCAGGTAGATGGACCGATACGAATCACAGCACTACACAGCCAAGAACCTTTAACCGCAGCAATGAATATTGGGTGAACCAAGGTAACACCTACTGGTTGCACAAAACTGATTATCTCCGTTTAAAGAATCTGCAATTAGGTTACAGTTTACCGCATAATATCACCCAGAAATTAGGCATTCAGGCTTTCAGAGTTTATGCAAGCGGTTATAACCTTTTAACGTACAGTCCCGACTACAAAGATTTTGACCCGGAAGCATCCGCCGGCAGTGGTCAAAGCTATCCTTTGCAAAGAGTGGTAACAGCAGGTTTATCAGTAACATTTTAAAACTTATTCAACATGAAAAAGCAATTATATATTTTAGGGATGGCGGTGATGCTCCTGCAATTCATTTCCTGTAAAAAAGATTTGAATATTTCACCTGTGGATCAGTTTTCAGATGCTTCTGTCTGGAAAGATCCTTCCCTGATTCAAACATTTGTAAACAATATTTATGGAGGCATACCACATGGATTCAGTAACATTATGATGAGTGCACTGGACGACGAGGCAATGTATAACGCGGATTTTGGAACAAGTAACGTCACAAAAAGCCTGATCACTCCAAGCGATTTATCAATTTTTGATCAGTATTATTGGACAGGACTGCGGCAGCGGTTGATGAATTGGGGCTTGATTTACAAATATGTAAGGCCGTGCAATATATTTTTCTCTAAAATAGATGCAGTGCATTTTGATGATCCAACCGCAAAAAGCAATTTAAAAGGAGAAGTACATTTTTTACGTGCGTACCTGTATTTCGACCTGGTAGAAATGTATGGCGGGGTACCGATCATTACAAAAGATTATGGCTTAAGTGATTCATTTAATGTGCCGAGAAATACTTATGCGGATTGCATCAACTTTATCACATCCGAATGCGACTCTGCAGCATCGCTACTTCCTCTTACCGCAACTGATTTAGGCCGCGCGACCAAAGGAGCAGCACTGGCTCTTAAAGCCCGTACTTTGTTGTATGCCGCAAGCGACTTTGCCAACAGCAATGGGTCATGGGCATCGGGTTATGCAAATAAAGATTTGATCGGCTATACAGGCGGTGATAGAGTTGCCCGCTGGCAGGCTGCAAAAGATGCTGCGAAAGCAGTTATGGATCTGGGCATCTACTCACTTTCAGGAAGTTTAACGCCGGCAACGGCGCAGGAAGCTTCTGCTAACTATGCAAATATTTTTATCCAGCCACAAACGTCCGAGGATATTTTTTGCAGGTACTTTACTACGAAAGTTGACGAGAATTGGGATGGCTATAATCCGGGGTTATACAACCAGCCAAACGGTTATCATTGCTGGGGAAGCAATACACCTACCAGCCAAATGGTAGATTCTTATGAAATGGCTGATGGTACTAAGTTTGATTGGAATAATCCGACAGAAGCAGCAATGCCCTATGCGAACAGGGATCCCCGTTTTTATGCAAGCATTTTATATGAAGGCGCACAATGGAGAAAACGGCCCGCAGACATTGCGCCAAGTGATCCTGCGGGTATCATCCAGGTGGGCACCTGGCAAAAATGGGACGGTTCCAAAATGGTTACCGTTGCCGGATTGGATACCCGGCAAAGCCCTTTTGAAAACTGGAACGGAACCTACACCGGCTATTATATGAGGAAGTTTGTTGACCCCACTATTGATGCACAAAACTTCAAACAAACAGCTCCGTGGCGTTATTTTAGATATACAGAAATCCTGCTTGATTATGCAGAAGCATGTATCGCGCTAGGACAGGACGACGAAGCAAAAACTTATATTAACCAAATAAGAGCCCGGTCTAAAATGCCGCCAATTACAGAAACAGGCGCTGCTTTGCTTGCCCGGTATCGCAACGAGCGCAAGATAGAACTCGCTTTTGAAGATCAACGGTACTTTGATATTCGCAGATGGATGATTCCGGAGCAGGGTTATACGGATGTAATGGCCGTACAACCTCTTTATAAGATGAATCCGGATCATACTACCGCTGCAAATCCTACTTATACCATCGTAGATGTCCAGCAAAGGGCATGGAATCCGCGCTTTTATTTCCTTCCAATCGCTTTGGATGAAATGAACAGGAACAATAAGTTGGTTCAAAATCCGCTTTATTAGTTTTCAGTAATTAAATTATAAGGTGGTAGCAAATGCTACCACCTTTTTTAAAATTTGAATATTCAACATGAAAAGAAAATTCGTAGTATTTCTTTGTTTGCTGCTAACTACCGGGACTATGCACGCTCAGCCAAACACTACAAGTCAATTTGATAATAACTGGACTTTTCTTTTAGGAGCGGCCCAGGGAGCAGAGCAACCAAAATTTAATGATTCGTCCTGGAGAAAAATTGACCTTCCGCACGATTGGAGCATCGAAGATTTAAAAGGAATCAACTCTCCTTTTAACGAGTATGCCATCAGCCAGGTAAGCGGAGGATTTACTACCGGAGGTACCGGGTGGTATCGAAAAACATTTGTCGTTCCATCAGCCGATAAAGGCAAAAAAATTTTTATTCAGTTTGATGGCGTTTATATGAACGCCGATGTTTGGATCAATGGCCATCATCTTGGAAACCATCCTTATGGCTATACCAGTTTTATTTATGACTTGACCGATTATTTAAAATATGATTCTTCGAATATTCTGGCTGTGGAAGTAAAAAACGAAGGTCAAAACAGCCGCTGGTATTCAGGTTCCGGAATTTATCGTCATGTGTGGCTTAAGAAGATGGACCCGGTGCATGTTTCACAATGGGGAATTTTTATTAAAACACCTGAAGTTAATAACACTGCCGCCAGAGTGAATTGTAAAGTAAATGTGATAAATGAAACAAAGCAGTCTCAATTAGTTCGCGTCAGCACTAAGTTCATCAATCCTGCAGGAGCTGAAATTACTACTGCCGATGAAGCAAAAAGCACTTTGGCTGCCGGCAAATCTTTTGAATTTAACCAAAACGCTTCTGTCAAAAACCCACAATTGTGGTCGTGTGAAAAACCGGTATTGTATAAGGCAATAACTTCTGTTTATAAAAATGACAAATTGGTAAGTTCTGATACAAACAGTTTTGGAATCAGAATCATCTCGTTCGATGTAAATAATGGCTTTCAGTTAAATGGAAAAACGCTTAAACTGAAAGGCGGCTGCTTTCATAACGACAACGGCCCGCTTGGATCCAGGCAATATGACAGGGCAGAAGAAAGAAAAGTTGAATTACTGAAAGCAAGTGGCTTCAATGCGATAAGATGCAGCCACAATCCCCCGAGCCCAGCGTTTTTAGAAGCCTGCGATCGCCTCGGCATGCTGGTAATGGATGAGGCATTCGATTGCTGGAACTATGGCAAAAATCCGTATGATTATCATTTATATTTTAAAGATTGGTGGAAAAAAGATGTGGAAAGTATGATCTTAAGAGACAGAAATCATCCGTCAATCATCATGTGGAGCATTGGAAATGAAATTCCCGAGCGCGCCACTGCCGAAGGAGTAGCAACGGCTAAGATGCTGGCCGATTATATAAAAAGCCTTGACACTACCAGGGCTATCACTTCTGCAGTGAATGATTTAAAAGAAGACAAAGACGCCTATTTTGCTCAACTGGATGTAGCCGGATACAATTATGCAGCTGGTGGAGATCCTTCAAAAGATGTTTATGCAACGGACCATAAAAGAGTGCCTTCGCGAATTATGGTTGGTACAGAATCGTTTCCGCTTGAGGCTTTTGACAGCTGGATGAAAGTGATGGATCATCCGTACGTAATTGGAGATTTTGTATGGACTGCTTATGATTATATTGGCGAAGCAAGCATCGGATGGCTTGGTTATTTTCAAAAACAAAGTTTTTTCCCCTGGAATCTTGCCTATTGTGGTGATATCGATATTTGTGGCTGGAAGCGTCCACAATCTTATTACCGGGATGCTCTTTGGAAAAAAGATCAGCTTTCTGTTTTTGTAACGCCGCCTGTACCTACATTTCCCGAAAATCCGGATAAACAACCGTGGTCCAAATGGAATTGGCTTGATGCACGAAACAGCTGGAATTGGGAAGGCTATGAAAACAAGCCATTTGAGGTAACAGTTTATTCTTCCTGTCCGCAGGTAGAATTGTTTCTGAACGGAAAATCATTAGGGAAAAAAATGACTGACCGTTCCACAAAATATATCGCCTCCTGGAATGTGCCTTATGAAAAAGGTATAATAAAAGCGGTAGGATATGATTCTAAAAATAAAATAATTAATTCCGCTCAACTCGTCACTGCTTCTAATCCTGAAACAATCAAAATAACAGCAGATCGTTCAACAATTAAAGCCAATAACCAGGATTTGAGCTATGTAACGGTAGAATTATTAGATGCAAAAGGCAATCTGAATCCGACAGCAGAAAACCTCGTAAAATTCGAAATAGATGGTCCCGGTACGATTGCAGGAGTAGGAAATGCAAATCCGATAAGCCTGGAAAGTTACCAGCAGCCTGAACGAAAGGCATGGCACGGGAAATGCCTGGTGATCATTAAGTCAGGTACTTCTGCAGGTACCATTAAATTAACAGCGACATCTGAGGGAATGACTCCTGTTTCAGTAAATATACAGGCAGATTAAAAAATCAGAAGTTTTCTTTAATACCTTCATTGCGAACAACGGATGAGATAAAGAGTTTTAATTAAAATTTTATAACACATTTAAACTATAAAAACGGGTGAAAAAATTATTGTTCTCTGCTATTTTACTTTTATCTATTGCAACATTGATGGCTCAATCAGAAGAGCCGCCTTCTTTTTGGGAAAACGAACTGACCAATGAATACAACCGCGAGCCAATGCACGCTACTTATTTCGCATTTGAAAATAAAGAACTGGCGTTGAAAGATGATAAAGAACAATCAAAAAATTTTCAGTCATTAAACGGCAACTGGAAATTCAAATGGGTGGATAAGCCTTCAGACCGGCCTTTTGGCTTTTGGAAAATAAATTATGACGACAGCCACTGGCCTGATTTTAAAGTGCCGGCAACATGGGAAGTGAATGGCTATGGCATTCCCATTTATACCAATATCCGTTACGATTTTGATTATCTCATCAAACCAGATCCTCCACATGTGCCGCATCAATATAATCCGGTCGGATCTTATCGGAGAGAAATAATGGTTGGTAAAAACTGGAAAGGAAAGGATATTTATATTCAGTTTGGCGCAGTGCGTTCCTGCTTTTATTTGTGGGTCAATGGCGAATGGGTTGGTTATAGTGAAGACAGCAAACTTCCTGCAGAATTCAATATTACCCGTTATATTAAGCCCGGTCAAAAAAATCTGATTGCCTTCCAGGTTTATCGCTGGAGCGATGGCAGTTATATCGAAGACCAGGATATGTGGCGCCTTGCCGGTGTCGATCGTGATGTGTTTATGTATGCCCGCAACCCGGTTCACGTTCGTGATATCCAGATCATTCCCGATTTAACAGACAACTACAAAAATGGCGTTTTAAACATCAGTCTCGATTTCTTAAAAAATAATGATCCTGCATTAAAAAACTATAAAGCTTCTTTTGAATTATCCGATTCATCCGGCAAGCTGATTACTACCAGTTCGGTTTTTTTGGATGATTCTGTAAAATTTAAAAAAGTTTCCATCAAACTTAATGATCCAAATAAATGGACCGCAGAAACACCTTATCTGTACAATGTAATTACTACATTAACTGATAACAATGGAAAAGTAATAGAAGTGATTCCCCAAAAGACCGGGTTCAGAAAAGTGGAAATAAAAGATAATGCGTTGTACGTAAATGGAAAAGCGATTTTAATAAAGGGCGTGAACCGCCACGAAATGGATCCTTTCACAGGACAGGTGATCAGTAAACAACGGATGGAACAGGACGTGAGGATCATGAAAGAAAATAACATAAATGCAGTGCGCACTTCCCATTATCCAAATGATCCTTATTGGTACCAGTTGTGCGATAAATATGGGCTATATGTGGTGGACGAAGCAGACCTCGAATCGCATGGAATGGGATTTGGCGCGAACTCTTTATCTAAAAAACCAAGTTGGTTTCTCCAGCATTTTCAGCGCGATTCGCGGGCAGTAGAACGTGATAAAAATCATGCAAGTGTAATTGTTTGGTCGATGGGAAATGAAGCGGGAATGGGAGTTAATTTTGAGAAATGTTACGAATGGATCAAACACCGCGATCCTTCGCGTCCGGTAGAATATGAGCCGGCGAGCGCCACTCCTTATTCCGATATTTATTGCCCGATGTATCCTTCGCCTGATGATATGGTGGACCATGTAAAATACGATAGCGCACACAATCAGAAGCCATTTATTTTGGTAGAATATGCGCATGCTATGGGTAATACAGACGGAAATTTCAATGATTATTGGGATACCATTCGCAAATATTATCCGCGAATGCAGGGCGGATATATCTGGGATTTTGTGGACCAGGGATTTCAAAAAATTACAGACAGAAGAGATACCATCTGGTCTTATGGCGGCGACTATGGTGTGGATATGCCCAACGATCAGAACTTTAATGACAACGGCCTTGTAGCGCCAGATCGCAGCCTTCATCCACATATGCTGGAAGTGAAAAAACAATATCAAAACATTTTTGTTTCGCCTGCAAATGTTGGTTCCGGAAAAATAAAGATCTACAATGAAAATTTCTTTAAGGATCTCCACGATGTCTATCTTGAATGGGAATTAACCGCAGATGGAAAGATCGTTCAAAAAGGAAAAGTGGAATCGCTGAATGTACCAGCGCATGAAACCGCTGTAATTGATTTGCCATATAAATTACCGGAATTAAAAAAGTATCAAGAAGCTTTCCTAAATGTTTATTTCAAAACAAAATCAGAAGAAGGATTCGTACCTGCCAATTGGGAAATTGCAAAAGATCAACTCGTGCTTTACAGCCATTTAAACGAAACTCAAACCATTCCACCAACTTCAAAACTTCATATAAAACTTACGGATAGTTTTATCCAGGTAAATAATGATAAAACCAAATTCCGGTTTGGTCGTCATGACGGATTGTTACATGAATATTTCGTCAATGGAACCAATTTTTTGACAGCAGGATACGAATTAAAACCCAATTTCTGGCGGCCGCCAACAGATAACGACTTTGGCGCTGATCTTCAGAAAAAACTGATCAACTGGAAACGCGCGAGTCACAATTATACACTCCTTAGTTTTAATATCGATTCTTCTGATAATAAAAATATCCGGTTGAATATGCATTATTCCTTGCCTGATGTTTATGCATACCTCGATATCAATTATGAATTGAATGGGGACGGTATGATCAAAGTGACTGAATCATTGCATGCAGATAGTTCAAAGCAGGAGCCAATGATGTTTAAATTTGGCATGCAAATGATGGTGCCGAAAAATTATGATCAAATGGAATGGTATGGCCGTGGCCCTTCCGAAAATTATTGGGATCGAAAAGATGCGGCTTTTGTTGGTTTGTATAAAATGAGTGTACGTGCCCAGTTTCATCCCTATCTAAGACCGCAGGAAACAGGCAATAAAACCGATGTGAGATGGGTAAAACTAACAGACAAAAACGGCAAAGGATTATTGATCAGCGGAGATACCGTTTTAAATATTTCTGCACGACATTTCCTGGATAAAGACTTAGACGATGGCCTTGAAAAACACAACAGCCATTCCGGCGAACTGAAAGAAAGGGACCTGACTGTTTTAAATATTGATCTGCAACAAACAGGAGTTGGCGGAATTAATTCGTGGGGCACATGGCCTTTAAAACAATACCGGATGAATTATAAGGATTATCGTTATTCCTTTGTGATAAAACCAGTTCAGTAAAGCATTCTAAAACGAAACGTGTTGAAACAGATGAAATTTTTCAATCAGTTTCAACACGTTTTTTTTTGCACAATTTCAAAACCTTATTTATTTTAATTCCAAAACAATTACAGAAAACGGGGGAATTTTAAGTTTGATTTCATCACCTTTTAAAGAAGCGCCTGAGAAAGTTTGTGGCTTTATTTTGTCCGGGTTTTCAAACGTATTGTGATCCTGGAGCTTTGGTGAAGTAAGGATTGTTCCGCTGATTTTTTTATATTTATTTCCCTCCACTTTTATAGAAACAGTTTCTTCTTTTGAAGCATTAATATTTGCAAGAGAAATATGAACAGCCCCTGCAGAATCAACAGAAGCCGAAGCCGAAACTGCAGGCAGCTTCTCATTACCATACGCATAATCATCCGTATTTAAAACGATGGGAATCAATTTTGCGTCCTGGTGCACATTATACATCTCCATCACAAAATAGGTAGGCGTAAGAATTATTTTTTCTTTGTTGGTTAATATCACGGCCTGCAATACATTGATCGTTTGTGCCAGGTTTGCCATTCTCACTCTGTCTGAATGATTGTTAAAAATGTTGAGTGTTGATGCAGCTATCATTGCATCGCGCATCGTATTTTGCTGGTATAGAAAGCCTGGATTGGTGCCGGGTTCCACATCATACCATCCTCCCCATTCATCCACAACCAACGCGATTTTCTTTTGCGGATCATATTTATCCATAATGGCAGCATGTTTTGTAACCAGTTCATTCATCATCAACGCCGATTTCATGGATGCAAAATATTGTTGTTCAGTAAAATCAACTGCAGAGCTTTTATGATTCCAATCAATAACCGCATAATGATGGAGCGCAATGCCTTGCAATAAATGATGTGGTATATCCCGCATCAATACATCTGTCCAGTGATAATCAGCAGAGTTAGCGCCAGATGCAATTCTGAAGATGGGATGTTCATGTGAGCCGGCCATAAACGTTGCATACTTTCTAAAAATATTCGAATAATATTCGGCGGTCATGTTGCCGCCACATCCCCACGCTTCATTTCCAATTCCCCAATATTTTACATTCCATGGTTTGTCGCGGCCGTTTTTTCTTCTCCAATCGGACATAGGGCTTTTCCCATCAAAATTTACATATTGCACCCATTCGGATAGTTCCTGGACGGTACCGCTGCCTACATTGCCCGATAAGTAAGGATCGGCGCCCAGCCGTTCGCACA
>JBQCFI010000544.1:0-7573 GCA_051959325.1 Ginsengibacter sp.
ATTAATTCGGTTCGCCTCCAATTCGTATATACATAACTGTTATTCATCGTTCATGTGTTTGGAGAATATTGATACATAATAAACTCCCTATGATTAATTCATAAGTTATTTATTATTAGTTAGTTAGACTACAATAATCTCCCTTAATCTCTCCCAAGTTCTGTTCACTAATCAGTCACAAATTCCTCTACAACCCACTATAATTGCCGCTTATTACTTTTTGTATTGGGAAGTAATTGACAAAAATGTTTTAACATTATTTGTTTGTTTACTGGAAGGTAAAATAAAAAAGTGATATTTTTCTGCGCATTCTGAGACAGTTTAAGTATAAGAATTAATCACTGTTCCAGCAAGTAGCGGCTTTGTCTGAATGTTTTATTCTTTCTCGCCGATAAAAAATTTATCCATTATCTTGCAGCAATTTTTAACGTTTCAATCCGCAAAAACGCATGCTTCCCAAGTTTAAACGAATTCTTCTCAAACTTTCCGGCGAATCTTTAATGGGTGATAAAAATTTTGGCCTTGATTCACAGGTTCTTTCACAATATGCTCAGGATATTAAATTAATTACCGAACTGGGAGTACAGGTTGCCATTGTAATTGGTGGCGGAAACATTTACCGGGGAATGAATGAAGCTGAAACCGGTATTGAAAGAGCCCAGGGGGATTATATGGGGATGCTGGCTACCGTGATTAATGGAATGGCTTTGCAAAGCGCATTGGAAAGAGCCGGCGTTTACACCAGGTTACAAAGTGCTATCAAAATGGAGCAAATTGCAGAGCCATATATCCGTCGCAGGGCCATCAGGCATTTGGAAAAAGGCAGAGTGGTTATTTTTGGAGCAGGCACAGGAAATCCTTATTTTACTACAGATACCGCCGGTTCATTAAGAGCAATAGAAATTGGAGCAGATGCAATTTTGAAAGGAACCAGGGTAGATGGAATTTATAATGCTGATCCTGAAAAGGACAAAACTGCTAAAAAATTTGAAACGATTACCTTTAATGAATGCATTACCGGCAACTTAAAGGTGATGGATATGACTGCTTTCACGTTATGTATGGAAAATCAATTACCGATTATCGTTTTTGATATGGATACTCCTGGCACTTTACTTCGTGTCATAACGGGAGAAAAAGTCGGAACTTTGGTAAGCGGATAATTTTTATTAATTTAGCTCGCTTATTTCCAAATAAATCCTTACGGTAGAAAACCGTTGAAGAGCATCCTTTGAAAAAGAACCAAAAAAGTTTCCGGATTTTAAATAATGTGTAAACCCTTTTTCAATTAAGCCCTATGTGGATTTGGTGGTTCATATCCCTGATTGTTTTAATTGCCTGTTTTATTTTTGCTTACAAAGCTATTGTCAGCAGTTTTGATTTTTTGCCTGCCGATAAAAGAAGTATTTTCTTTTTTAAAAGAGATATTCCTATCGAAAGTACAAACCCTCGCAGGCCAGAAGCAATGTGGGAGGTAGAAAAACATTTACAGAAAGTAGAGGAAAATTCTACATTTTATGAACTTCAATTTACAAAGTTGCAGGAAAGATTAAAAGCGCTGGAAGCTCAATTGGAAAGCCAGCCTCAGAAACAGCCATTTCAAAAAGAGCAAGAGGAAGAAGATTGGAAGGAATTGTATTATGAGGAAAATGAGGCAAAAGAAAAATTAGAAAATGAGCTGGATGCTACCAGGCAGAAACTGGAAGAAGTGGAAAATCAATTAAATTCTTTTGAAGAAAATAATAGCAAATGGAACAGCCTGAAAAGTGACTATGACGCCAGGTTAAACGACTTAGAATCTATGCAAAATAATCTTGGCCTTTTGGAAAGACAGTTGGAGGCTGCCTCTTCACGTGAAAAAGAGCTGGAGCTTTCTTTGCTAACTGAAATAAAAACAAAAAAGCAGTATGCGCAATTAGATAGCAATTATGCAGCTGTTAAAAGTGAAAACGAAGATTTGAGAAGGCAGATTGTTGTACTGAATAAAAAAGAAAGAGAAATGGAAACTGGTCTTTCAAGATTAAAAGAATTAGAGAGCCGTCTTGCCATTTTTGAAGAAGAAAAAGCTAAAATGATTGCAAATCTCGAACAGATGGTCAGGCAGAATAAAATGTTTAACGGAATTAAAAGCTCCTGATAAAATATCAAAAGAAATTAGTTTATATTTACTTAGAAATTCATCCGTAGTTATGAAAGTTAAATGACCAGCCGAAACCCTGGATTCTATTATTAACTTTTAAACTTACAATGATGAATTTTCAAACAATCAGTAAACAAAGAAAATTTGTTTTAATCTCCTCCGCCGTTGGTTTCATTTCTATGTTTTTACCGTGGGTTTCTATTTCCATTTTAGGTTATTCCCAAAGTGTAAATGGTATGCACGACAAGGGCATTCTCGTCTTTATTTGTTTTGTTGCCACTGGTTTAATCGCCTGGTTAGGCGATCAGGCAAAAAATTTAGATAGAACGATGTGGATGGCTGTGCTTCTTACTGGGACAGTCGCATTACTATTAACGATTTGGTTTTATTCACAGGCTACCAGTTCTATAATGGGTTCTTCCATTGTTGGCTCTGGTGTTTATATTTCTGCACTTGCTTCTATCGGTATTTTGGCATCTGCTTACCTGTTCAAATCACCTGCAGATAATTTGAAAGATGGATTTAATAGTATGAAAAAAACGATTAAAGGGAAGATTGGCAATTCAGCAAATGTAACCACAACTTCATCTACACCTTCCACTTTTATAGAACCAACATCTATCACCAATGTGACTGATGAAGAAAATATAACGCGTGTAATTTAATGAGTTGGATTTCTATGCACTCCTTATTAACCGTATTCATCATAAAAAATACATTATGAATTTAATCGAGCGTGCAAAAAATATGATTGCATCCCCAAAGACTGAATGGCTTGTAATAGAAAGTGAAACAGCAACACCACGATCTTTACTTATCAGTTATGTGCTGCCAATGGCCATCGTCGCCTCTATTGGAAAGGTATTAACCGGCCTTGTGTGGGTTGGCATATTTTCTACTTATTTTGTATGGGCAGCAATTTTTGGTTTTATTTCTATCATCGTTTCATTTTACATATCTATTTATGTGATTGATATGTTGGCTCCTACCTTTGGTTCAGAAAGAAATCTCAATAAATCGGCTCAATTGGTTGCATATTCGAATACGCCAAATTGGGTTGCAGGTTTACTTTCCTTTATCCCTGTTATCGGATGGTTGTTGGTTATCGCAGGATGGGTCTATTCAATTTATCTTTTTTATATCGGACTTGGTCCATTAAAAAGTACTCCTGAAGATAAAAAAGTTGTGTACATGATTGTGGCGTTCATCGTCATGATTGCAGTTGTATTTGTTATATCCGCTATTTTAATGGCAATATTTGGAGGAATGATTGGTTATGGAATTGGGTATGGCGGTTACAATCGTTTTGGCATGTGAAGAATTTTTAAACATTAATCTTTATAAAGCATTCTGCACAAGGATGCTTTTTTATTTGCAAAATGAAATCAATAACTCTTCATTAATTTTGTTGATAAAAAATAATGTCAGAAGTAAATCCAATTGCAGACATGCGAAGAGTGTATCAATTACAATCATTGTTAGAAGAAGATGTAAATGCTGATCCTATCAAGCAATTTAAAAACTGGTGGATGCATGCAATTGAAACGAAAGTTGAAGAACCAAATGCAATGACTGTGGCTACATGCAATGCTTTTGCAAAACCGTCGGCCAGAATTGTTTTATTAAAAGAAATTAAAGAAAACGGCTTTGTTTTTTTTACAAATTATCGGAGCAGAAAAGCAAACGATATTGAAGAAAATGGATTTGCTGCACTTGTTTTTTTTTGGAAAGAATTAGAAAGGCAAGTTAGAATCGAAGGCCAGATAAAAAAAGTAAGTAGTGAAGAGAGTGACGAATATTTTTCAATAAGACCAAGAGAAAGCCAGATAGGAGCATGGAGCTCACCGCAAAGTTCCATTATTGAAAACAGGGAATTTTTGCAAAAAAACGTTATGAAATATAACCAAAAGTTTCATACAGGAAAAGTGCCGCGTCCGGATTTTTGGGGTGGCTATATTGTAGAACCAACAATAATAGAATTCTGGCAAGGCAGGCCAGGACGTCTTCACGACAGGTTGCGTTATTCTTTGTCAGAAGATAAAAGCTGGATTATCAACCGGCTTGCACCCTAAGTTTGAGTTTTAAAGCTTCTCAAAGTTTGCCAGTAAAGAAACAAATAACGCGGATTTCAATTTTTCCGCGTTATCGGTTTGCTTGCTGGTGCTTAAGCTTCTTTTTTCTCTTTTCCTTTTTCAGAAGTTTTGTCTTTTGTATTCTTTGTCGCAGGCCTTGATTTACCAAAAGAGCCCATAAATATTTTACCTTTTTTTGTTTTTTTATCTCCGCGTCCCATTGAAGTATATTTTATTTTTTTTTTTTGAATAAATGATAATAAAAAAAGCAAGATACAAATAATTGCACCTTGCTTTTTAAAACTTTTACGAAAATCAGATTTTCGATGACAGTTCTTTACCTGCTTTAAATTTAGCTACTTTCTTAGCTTTAATTTTAATAACAGCGCCAGATTGAGGGTTGCGGCCATTGCGCGCAGCTCTTTTGCTAACAGAGAATGTTCCGAAACCAACAAGAGTAACTTTTCCGCCACCTTTTAAAGTTTTGGTTACTGCTGTGGTAAAAGAATCTAAAGCGGCGTTAGCCTGGGTTTTTGTAATTCCTGCGTCATCAGCCATCTTGGCGATTAGTTCAGCTTTGTTCATAATATTTTATTTGATTTTTTAAACAGGGACAAATATAGAAGGTTTTTCAATGCAATAAAATTTTTGCAATATTTTTTTTTCCACTGAATGTGGATGAAATCCGCAATTGGTAAGGTTTACAGCTTGCAAAGAGGGAATTTACTAAAAGAATTTTTAAGCGCAATTATCATCAAAGCTGGTAGCAGTGCGGGTTTTATAAAAAATTCTGCAAAAACACTGATTCCGACTGCGTTTGAATGAAGGTATATTTACGATTAAAGCGCTTTTTGAATAACGCGAAACACTACTGCACATGCTGCAGCAGTGTGCGAAAGGAAATCACATGATCGTTCCACTTAGCGGCACTTTTTTGTTTCATTTCCGGCGCAAAAGTTTTAAGATAATGATCGTAATCACTTTTTGAATTTGCGTAAAATTGAATCACAAAAGTTTTTCCATCTTCTTCTTCATGTTCTAACAATTCATAAAACCGGTGATCGTAAAAACAGCCGGTGGCAATCATTTCCGGAACATGAATTTGCTTTTGCCATTCCATCCAAGCGTTTACGCTTTCATGATCTACCTTAAATGTGATGTTGTAAATAATCATAGTTTACAATTTAATTTCAAGATAAACGGGACAGTGATCGCTATGCTTTACTTCAGGATAAATAGCCACTTTCTGAATATGATTTTCGAGATTTTTAGTTACATTGATATAATCAATTCTCCATCCTTTATTTTGCAAACGCGTTTGCGGCCGTAGCTGGTACCACCATGTATATTGATCCCGTTCTTTATTCAGATATCTGAAGCCATCTACAAAACCATTTTCTAAAAATTTATCAAACCACGCTCTTTCTTCAGGAAGAAAACCAGTAATTTTTTTTGCTGAAACCGGGTTGTGTATATCAATTTCTTTGTGCGCAATATTATAATCGCCGCAAACAATTAATTTAGGCCGCGACTTTTTTAATTCATTTAGATAATCCAAAAATTCATCAAGCCAAATGTATTTATAAGATTGACGGTGCTCGCCGCTGGTGCCTGATGGAAAATAAACAGAAATCAAACTGATATCGCCAAAATCCGCGCGCAGCACTCTTCCTTCAAAATCGCTTTGCTCTTTTCCATGACCGTATTCAACATTATCAGGTTCTAGTTTTGAAAGAATGGCCACACCGCTGTAACCTTTTTTCTGAGCGGAAAAAAAATAAGGACGATAGCCGGCAGATTCAATGGGAACGCGGTCTATATCCGATTCATTTGCTTTGATTTCCTGCAAACAAATAATGTCTGCAGGATCGGTATTCAGCCAATCGATAAATCCTTTTTTGATGGCAGATCTTATTCCGTTTACATTGTATGAGATGATGCGAATGTTGTCATTCATTGCCTTAATTCATTTATAAAATAATTTCACTTCATTTAACCTCAAACCTCGTACCCGATAGTTCTCAACTAATAGTCCAATTGCGGTCGCAACCATCTTTCCACTTCTTCAACACTCATGTTTTTACGTTTGGCATAATCTTCTACCTGGTCTTTGGCAATCTTTCCGATTCCAAAATATTTACTTTCAGGATTAGCAAAATACCAGCCACAAACGGAAGGAGCAGGATACATCGCAAGTGATTCTGTTAAAGTTATACCAGCATTTTTTGTTGCGTCCAGCAATTCAAAAAGTTTATATTTTTCAGTATGATCCGGACAAGCAGGATAGCCCGGCGCAGGACGAATACCGGCATATTTTTCTTCTATTAATTCGTTGGAAGATAATTTTTCATCTTTTGCATATCCCCAGAATTCTTTTCTTGTTCTTTCATGCAGTAATTCCGCGAAAGCTTCTGCAAGCCTGTCTGCAAGCGCTTGCAGCATTATTTTATTGTAATCGTCAAACTCTTTAATAAAACGTTCAATATGCGGTTCAAGGCCATGGATCGAAACGGCGAATGCACCGATGTAATCAGCCCCAGATGGTTTAATAAAATCGGCTAAAGAAATATTTGGTTGCCCGGGTGCTTTCTTTATTTGCTGGCGCAAAAATTCAAGATTGAAAATATTTCCATCTACATCTTTTACTTCCACCGTATCGTCAGAAACAGCACTCGCTTCCCAAAAACCAACCACACCTTTTGCAGTCAGCCATTTTTCCCGGATTATTTATTTCAAAAAAACCTGTGCTTCTTCATACAATTTTGTGGCTGCTGTACCAATTTTTTCATCTGATAAAATTTGCGGAAATTTTCCATGCATTTCCCAGGCAATAAAAAAGGGCTGCCAATCCAGGTACTCATAAATTTCATTCAAATCATAATCTTCAAAAACTTTTACGCCGGTAAATGTTGGTTCTATAGGAGTGAATTTTTCCCAATTAATTGGAAACTTATTTTTTTGAACCCGTTCAAATGGTAATAAAACTTTTGCAGACTTTTTATTTCCAAAATCATTTTTCAGCTTTTCGTATTCATTTTTTATTCCTGATAAAAATTCCTGTTTGTTTTCTTTGTTCAACAAATTTCCTGCGACAGTTACGCTTCTTGATGCATCTAAAACATGCACCACGCCATTGTCATATTCAGGCGCAATGCGCACCGCAGTGTGCAACCGCGACGTAGTTGCGCCGCCAATCAATAGAGGAAGCTCAAAATTATTTCGCTTCATTTCTTTTGCTACATGCACCATTTCATCAAGCGATGGAGTGATGAGTCCGCTCAATCCAATCATCGCTACATCTTGTTCTTTCGCTACCTGCAATATCTTTTCTGCAGGAACCATCACACCCAGGTCAATCACT
>JBQCFI010000545.1:0-2608 GCA_051959325.1 Ginsengibacter sp.
ATGTATGCATCACGATAATGGGCCGCTTGGTTCTGCAACGATTGATCGAGCAGAAGAGCGAAGAGTGGAGCTTTTGAAAAAGTTTGGCTACAATGCGGTGCGCACCAGTCATAATCCCCCTTCACAACAATTCCTGGATGCGTGCGACCGGCTTGGAATCATTGTTATTGACGAGGCATTTGATATGTGGGAACGCCCAAAGAACCCGCAGGATTATCATCTTTATTTTGATACCTCATGGAAAAAAGATATTGATGCCATGGTGCTTCGCGACCGCAATCATCCTTCGGTAGTTTTTTGGAGTATTGGAAATGAGATCAATGAGCGGGCTGATTCATCCGGACTCGTTATCGCAAAGAAATTGCGAGATGAAGTGAAAAGCCTCGACAGCACGCGTCCTGTAACAGAAGCGATTTGTTTCTTTTGGGATCATCCGGGCTACAAATGGGATACCACTGCTGCTGCTTTTGCCTTGCTTGATGTAGGTGGTTATAATTATCAATGGAAGGAGTATGAAAATGATCATGCGAAATATCCGGAGCGTGTCATGATGGGCACCGAATCTTTTCCACGCGAAGCTTTTGAAAACTGGCAACAGGTAGAACAACATCCTTATGTAATTGGTGATTTTGTTTGGACAGCGATGGATTACCTCGGCGAAACGGGTATTGGCCACGCCACCACAGATGGAAAGACATCATTTGCGATGACGTTTCCCTGGTTTAATTCCTGGTGTGGCGATATTGATTTGATTGGCGGTAAAAAGCCACAATCTTATTACCGTGATGTAGTCTGGAACCGCAGTAAATTAGAGATGCTGGTGCATGCGCCCATTCCTGAAGGTAAAACAGAAACAGTAAGTTATTGGGGATGGCCAAATGAGCTTCCCTCCTACACTTTTCCCGGTGCGGAAGGAAAAACTTTACAAGTTCATGTATACACGAGGTATGACACCGTGCGACTTGTGCAAAATGGTAAAATCATTGGTGAGCAAAGCGCCTCTCCGGAAACCAAACTTACCGCAACATTCAACATTAATTATGAGCCGGGAGCGCTGAAAGCAATCGGAATCAAAAATGGGAAAGCAGTTGATTCTGTGGTGTTGAAAACAGCTGGTAAGCCTGTTGCAATTCGCCTGGTTGCGGATCGTAAAAATATCCATGCAAGTCCAAATGACCTTGCTTATGTTACCGCAGAAGTGATTGACGCAAAAGGCAACCTTGTTCCGGATGCAGAAGTTCCTCTGGATTTTAATATCGATGGAAATGCTTCAATCATTGCAACCGGCAATGCCAATCCAAGCGATATGGAAAGCATGCAACAACCGCAACATAAAACTTTCCGGGGAAAATGTCTGGTCATTGTTCGCCCGGATGGCAAGAGCGGAAAGGTAACTTTGAAGGCTACAGGAAATGGATTAAGACCAGGGCAGGTTGTTTTTACGATTCGATGAAAAGGGGTAAATTGAGATTACAATGCCTAACGACGATGTAAAAAGGATCATTTGTGCTAACCGTTCCTTGTTTTCTCCACGACTTCGTTATATTTTGGGCCAAATTCAATGATCCATTCAATACCGTATTTGTCTCTGAAACAACCAAAATATGAACCCCAGGGACTATCGCCGATTGGACCTTCTATTTGTCCCCCTGCTGAAAGCCCATTAAATATTTTGTCTGCTTCTTCTTTACTTTCCGCATCTACTACAATTTTACTTCTGTTCTCATTTTCGTTCGTTTTTCCCATAATTTCAGGGACGTCATTTCCCATCAACATGTTACATTTACCAATAGGCAAAGCAATATGCATTATTTTATTTTCTTCCTTTTGCGATATGGGAAAGTCAGCGCTTGCAAGCTCTTTAAAACGAATAATTTTTGCAAAGTCTCCACCAAATACTGATTTGTAAAAGGTAAACGCTTCTTCGGCGTTCCCGTTGAAGTTGATGTGTGGATTGATTACTGCCATAGTTGTAATAATTGATTTGTTAGTGATCAAACATACTGCTTAATTACAAATAAATAAGGAATGATTGCGCCGAAAAATAGGGCGATTGCGCCAATTACCCGGTGGTGATCTTTGTTCTAAAATTTGATACTAAGGAATTATCATTGTCATCGATTGAATGCGATATGTATTTATTTTCTTCCCACAATTTATAGCAAGGAAGTTAAGCGATTCCAGCAGACAAAGAAATAACGGCTTTTTGTATTTATCTTCGGTTATGCTTGCCAGTAGCAATTTCAGAATGCGAAAATCATAAAAAGTGAGAAAATTAATTGCAGCAATGAATATGACGCTTGACGGATTTTGCGATCATACATCAATGATCGCAGATGATGAATTGCATGAACATTACAATGATTTGTTAAGCAACGCCGACACGCTTTTATATGGACGGATAACGTATCAGCTGATGGAAAGTTATTGGCCAACCGTTGTGAAAAATCCGACTGGCAACAAGCCGACCGATGAATTTGCCGTATTAATAGATGATATTGAGAAGATCGTTTTTTCTCATACGCTCACAAATGAAGATCCGGTAATTACCGGGTGGAAAAATGCTAAAGTGGAGATGCAGGACTTTGAGAAGGAAGTGTTGGAACTG
>JBQCFI010000546.1:0-2196 GCA_051959325.1 Ginsengibacter sp.
AAAAGCAGGTTGATCTTTCCCCAGCAGCCTTGCATCGGGTAAATACAAAACCTGTTCTTTGTCGTAGCCGAGTTTTTTATTTTGCATAAAATGCAATTGCTGGTACACAATGATCGTCGCAATGATCAAAGCAATGGAAACGAAAAACTGGAATATCACAAGGCTGCTTCTCAACAGGTTTTTTTGTGAACCTTTGGAGGAAGATCCTTTTAAAACTTTGATGGTATTAAAAGAGGAGAGAAAAAAGGAAGGATAAATGCCGGCTACAATTCCCGTGATAATGATCAATGAGATCATGGTCAGTATGGATTGATAACTGATAAAAAAGCTGAACGGGATTTGCCTGTCAGCCAGTTCATTGAAGTAAGGAAGGAGCAAAAACAGTAATCCAAATGCAATGATCATTGATAAAAAGGTGAGTACAACAGATTCAGTAAGAAACTGGATGATCAGTTGTTTTTTCAATGAACCCAAAACTTTCCTGATGCCCACTTCCCGCGCTCTTTTCACAGCACGCGCGGTAGAAAGATTGGTAAAGTTTACACACGCCAATAATAAAATGAACAAGGCCAACGCTGAAAAAATATACACGTATTGAATGTCGCCATTCGGTTCCAGTTCATATTTTGTATGTGAGTAGAGATGAATATCCGTAAGTGGCTGCAATGAAAATACAAAAGTATTAATTGACTTTTGCGCTTCGGCGAGGCTCACGCCCATGTCGTGCTGAATTTCCGGAACCACGTGTTCGGCCACCAGTTGAGGGAATTTCTTTTCCAGTTGGTGGGGATCAGCATTCTTGTTTAAAAGAAGATAGGTATAAAAGCCAATATTGCTCCATGTTTGGTGCGTGAGATGCCATGATGAAAGGCTTAGAAAAGCATCAAAATGAAAATGTGAATTTTCAGGGACTTCATCAAATAAGCCGGTGACTTTATAAAGAGCCTGGTTGGTTCCAACAGACAAAGATTTTCCCAACGCATCTTCATTGCCGAAATATTTTTTTGCAAAAGCTTTGGAGATCACGATGCTATTTGGCTGTACCAATGCAGTGTTGATGTCTCCTTCTGTCAGTGGAATAGAAAACAACTGTAGAAAATTGGAATCCGCATAAGCAAGTTGTTTTTCTTTAAATTGTTTGTCATCATATTTTACAAAATCCTGTGCGCCGGAAACCCTTGTTGCAGCCTCTATTTCAGGGAAAGCCCTCTTCATCCCTTCGCCAACGGCGACATCCACCATTGGGTAGGCGGCGATATCTCCATTGCCGGTAACTGATAAAATAACCCGGTACATGTTTTTGGCACGCACCGGATATTTGTCATAGCTTAATTCATTTAATACAAATACGGCTATGAGCATAAAACCGGTGAGGCCGATGGCCAGCCCAAAAATATTAATGAAAGAAAAAGCCTTGTTCTTCTTTAAATTTCGTAAGGCGGTTTTGAAATAATTTTTAAACATAGAAAATGATTTCTGATTTACGATATGATGATTTCTGATTTGATGATTTATGATTTAATGCACCATTGTTTTTTTCCCTGAACCGTCAAACAGTAAACAAACAATTATCACCTTTTTTCATTTTCACATCTTCACATTTTTCAAACCAGCACATTATTCACTTCTCAAACTCTTCACCGGATTGGCAATCGCCGCTTTTATTGCCTGGAAACTGATTGTTATCATTGCGATTAAAATGGCTGCTACCCCTGCAATTAAAAATATCCACCAACCAATGTTAATCCTGTATGCATAATCCTCCAACCATTGATTCATAAAATACCATGCTATTGGTGTAGCAATGGCGAAGGCAATAGCAATGAGTATGATAAACTCTTTTGAAAATAAATAAACAATGTTGCCTGCAGTAGCGCCAAGCACTTTGCGAATGCCTACTTCTTTTATTCGCTGCACTGCCATGAATGAAGCCAAGCCGTACAAACCAAGACAACTAAGGAATATAGCAATTGCTGCAAAAATTTTATATAGTTGTGCCAACTGGGTTTCCTGTTTGTAAAAGCTTGCAATTTTATCATCAAGAAAAGTGTATTGATACACGTTATTTGGAAATGTTTGCTCCCATATTTTTTTGATTGCCTGCATGGTAGAAGGAATGTCTGTTATTGAAAGTTTGATGGAAGCCTGGCGATACATGGTGCTGTTTGTAGTTATGAGTAATGGTGCGAGGTTCTG
>JBQCFI010000547.1:0-3417 GCA_051959325.1 Ginsengibacter sp.
CTTGATAACGATGCAGACGTTTATAAAAATCTTCATGAATATCAATACCATGGCTCAGTTTATGGAGTGATCCCGGCAACGAGAGGCTATCTGAAACCGGTGGGCGAATGGAACTCGGAACAAATTATTGCGCGTGGACCAAAGATAAAAGTGATATTAAACGGAACCGTTATTGTGGATGGCGACATCAGCGAGGCGAGAAAAAATGGTACAATGGACCACCTGGATCATCCGGGCCTAAAACGAAATTCCGGCCACATTGGTTTTTTGGGGCATGGATCTGTAGTAAGATTTAAAAATATACGGGTGAAGGATTTGTCAAAATGAGTGAATCAGGTTGTCTTTATATAGCAGTATTTAAAAATAAATATTTATCGCGAAACCATTGCTATCACAGCTATTTCATTCGATTAAAGTATTTATCAAAAATAAGTTTTTAACAATAATTGGAATACTGATAATAGCAAAGTTGCTGTTTGAAAACAGAAACCTTGCTATTATTGTACTCAAAGGCAAATCCAGCAGTGGACAAACAAATAATACAGATTTTTATTTTTGAAAAACCATTTTGTTAACACGAATCCAATAAAATTCTTCCCCTGATTTATTTTTTCATCTGCTCTTCTGCATTCCTATCTTTGTAGCCATGCAACATGTGGAAATTAAAATTGTGAATACTTCCGAAAATCCAATTCCTGAGTATGCTACTTTAGGTTCATCAGGCCTTGATTTGAGGGCAAATTTATCAGAACCCGTTGTTTTGAAAACAATGGAAAGAAAGATGATTCCTACTGGTTTATTCCTTGAAATACCAGAGGGATACGAGATACAGGTGAGGCCGAGAAGCGGGCTGGCATGGAAACACGGCATTACCTGTCTAAATTCTCCGGGAACGGTTGACAGCGATTACCGCGGTGAATTAAAAGTAATTCTGATAAATTTATCACATGAGCCACATGTCATTAATAATGGCGACAGAATTGCTCAGATGATTTTAAACAAAGTAGAAAAGGCCATTTTGCAGCCGGTAATAAAATTAGAATCAACCGTGAGAGGCGAGGGTGGTTTTGGCCACACCGGCCATCAATGATTTTATAAATTATTTTGAATGAAGTATTTTAAAATTTTAATTGGAGTTTTTATTTTGTTTGCTCTTGCCAGTTGTCATTCTACAAAAAAATTGCAAACGGCGATTAATAAAAAAGATACCGCTATTGTAAAAATGCCGGTAAAACCGAGCGACAGTTCCTTTAACAAAATACCAGCGATCCAGGTTTTAAATCAGCTTTATAAAAATAAAATTCATTTTAAAACTTTTTCAACAAAGGCGAAAATCCAATATGAAGACCATAACGGTAAACAGCCAGATTTTAACGCTTTTATCCGTCTTCAAAAAGATAGCGTAATGTGGGTTTCCATCAGTGCTACTTTTTTGGGCATTGAAGCATTTCGTATTTATATCACCCCGGACACGCTTATCATTCTGAACAAATTGGATAAAAGCGTTGAAAGCCATCCTTTTCATTATGTTGAAAGCATAGCCCATATTCCTTTAAATTTTTCGATTCTACAGGATATTATCATCGGAAACCCGGTTTATATTGGTGATAGTATTGTATCCTATCGGCAAACAGAAAATCATATCCTGATCGGCACGATCGGCAATTTTTTTAAAAACCTCATCACGCTTTCTGCAACGACAAACGAATTGCAAAGAATCAAACTCGACGATATCAATGTATATGAAAACCGCACTGCTGCGCTGTTGTATGACGATTATGAACATAACGACGGTTTCGATTTTTCAACAACCCGCGAGATCAATGTGAATGAAAAATCGAAAGTCGATATAAAAATTTCTTACAAACAGTATGAGTTTAACAAGGAATTATCATTTCCATTTAGCGTTCCGCGCAATTATAAAACAAAATAATTGTTACTTTAAAAAATTGCAGCTTGCATAAACATTTACCCTTTATTCTCTAAAAAATTTTGGTGCATGCCCACAAAAATCATAACCGCTTTTATCTTTTTTTTATTTGCTTTATCGGCGTCAGCCCAGCAACCCGCTGATAAAGACGCGCTTCAAAGACAACGTGAGCAACTGAAAAAAGAAATTGAGGAAACTGAGAAAGCGCTGATAGAGACCAGGAAAACAACGAAAGTAAATTTAGGACAACTCTCCCTGATCAATAAAAAAATGGATCTGCAGGGAAACGTCATTAACAACATCAACAGCGAAATAAAAAAGCTGAACGACAATATTTATTTATCGCAATTGGAAATTAATAAGATTAAACGGATCCTCGATACTTTAAAAGTCGAGTATGCCAAAAGCATGGTATATGCTTATAAAAACCGAAGCAATTATGATTTTCTCAATTTTATTTTTTCAGCCAATAATTTTAATGATGCGATAAAACGAATCGCTTATCTAAAGTCTTACAGAACGTACCGTGAAATGCAGGCTGAAAATATTTTGAAAACGCAGGCCATGCTTGAAGATAAAATTGAAGTGCTTTCAGGAACAAAAAAACAAAAGAATGTTGTTTTAAATGAGCAGGATAAAGAGTTAGACAAACTTGCCAAACAAAAAGAGGAAAAGGCCACGGTTGTCAACCAGTTAAAAGGCCGGCAAAAAGAGCTTTTGGAACAGGTAAAAGCGAAGCGAAGACAGGATGCCAAAATTAAAAACGCCATTACGGCTATGATCCGTCGTGAAATAGAAATTGCAAAGGCCGAAGCGGCAAGAAAAGAAAAAGAACGGCTGGCAGAATTAAAGAAAAATAAAGCTGAAACTCCGGATGAAACGAAAGATGCTGCCACTGCAAAAACAACAAGACCTGCTGCAAAAAGCAATAGTGTATTGGTGAGCAGTGAAGCTGATAAAGCGCTGAATGCGAGTTTTGAAAAAAACAAAGGATCGCTTCCATGGCCGGCAGATGGATTTGTGATCTCGCATTTTGGTCCTAATCAATATCCCGGTGGGATTGATTATAATAATCCCGGCGTTTCTATCGGAACTAAAGTAGGGCAATCAGTGAAGGCGGTATTTGACGGTGAAGTAACCCTCGTGAGTTACATTGATAACAAGCAGGCAGTATTTATAAAGCATGGAAAGTATTTCACTGTTTACAGCAATCTTGCGTCAGCCAATGTGCAGCGCGGCGATAAAGTAAAAACCGGCCAGGTGATCGGAAAAGCGGATGCCAACGATGAAGGCCAGGGCGAAGTAGATTTTATATTGATGAAGGAAAGCGACAACGTAAATCCTGAATCCTGGCTGCGCCATTAATTGTTAATTCCTACGCAATTTTCCATTTATAGAATGGGTTTAGAAGAGATTAGAATAGTTTAGAAGGGTTTAGACAGTAAACAAACTTCTATTCAGCATTTTCTATCTTCATTTCTCAAAGA
>JBQCFI010000548.1:0-4323 GCA_051959325.1 Ginsengibacter sp.
TTCCATGCCTGCATAAATGCCTGGCCGTTAGGCGTAATTTTAAAACATGATACTTCGCACATTAATCCTGACTGCTTTTATCTCGATACTGCTTTCTTGCAATTCAAATTCTTCTAACTCGACAACTTTAGTAAAAGGTGAGACGACAACTAAAAGTTTAAGCGCAACAAACGAAATTCAAACAGACGGTCAAACAAGCACTCAAGAACAGTACGCCGACATTGTTCGCATTTTTCAAAAGAGCGATACAACTTTTCTTGATGCCGACTATATTCAATATTTGACTGGCGACGCTGCAATTGAAGCTGCAAAAAAAGCACATCAGGCAGACACCTTTCAAACAGAGGACGGCAAGACACATATTGACGTTCCTAATGATTACTTTATCGTAAATGAAAGTAAGAACGTCCGACAGCTTCCACTTTCAAAAAGCTGCTCTTTCGACCTAATCATCAATCCAGACAGAACGCATCCCATCGTCGACAATTCATTAAAAAGCTTAAGGACAATTTATAAAGACAGCCCATTTATTTTGACACTTGACAACAAAGGAATGGTTGTAAAAGTTAAAGAAGTGTTTTTGCCATAGCGACAAAACATACGCCTAACAGCAGTTTTGCAATAGGCTGGCAGACGGAAGAGCAATCAGCAGCAAATCGCTAATCAACAATAGCTACCAGCAGGACGTTTTTTATCCTTTGCCGGTCTTCGCGAAAAATGGAAGAGCCCGTTGATGGTGTTGAGCAAGGGAAAAGTGCCGTGGCTTCACCAACAACATGAATTGAACGAAACCCTATCTTTGAATAAGAATTATCTAAGCAATGATAACAGAATCTCCTCAATTTTTTACTGCAACTATATTAGAATGGAAGAGATTATTAAAACCGGATAAGTACAAGGATATTATAATTAGCAGTCTTGAATTTCTTGTTAAGAATAAAAGAGTACAAGTGAATGCCTTCGTCCCGATAAGATCGGGATGGATAACCACGTTCATTTAATATGGCAAATGATGGAGGGCATAAAACCAGAGGCGGTTCAAAGAGATTTTATGAAATATACGGCACAAAAAATAAAGCAGGATTTAATAAAGAATCATCCTGCTGTATTGTCGCATTTAAAATAAGTGAGAAAGATAGAGAATATCTACAGATAGCTTTCGGATGGGAAAGAAATGCATTAACTATAGAATTAAAATCGCTGGAAATGTTTAAACAGAAGTTAGAGTATATACACTGTAATCTTGTTGTCGCAGGTTTATGTGGCTTGCCGGAGGAATATAGATATTCTACAGCCAGGTTTTATGAAACACGAATAAATAATTGGGATTTTATAACCCATTACACAGAATAAAGAATAACGATGATTCCATTCATTTCAGCCGTTGGTGAGGCCATCGCTTCAAAGCCCACGCTCAACACCAACTGCGGTGAGCCGACGATTGGAACACCAACAGAGGAGTAAAAAAAAACAGTTTGTATGAATGATAACACCAAACAAAATTTACGAAGCAGCGACTGGTTTGCACGAAAAGGCAAGATGGGATTTATCTACCGTGCCTGGATGAAAAACCAGGGTATTCCGGATTATGAATTTAACGGAAAACCGGTGATAGGTATTTGCAATACGTGGAGCGAGCTAACACCTTGTAACGCCCATTTCAGGGAGCTGGCAGAGTCAGTAAAAAAAGGAGTTTTGGAAGCGGGCGGTTTTCCTGTTGAGTTCCCGGTAATGTCACTGGGCGAAACATTGATGAAACCTACTGCCATGTTGTACCGCAACCTGGCAAGCATGGATGTGGAAGAATCTATCAGGGCTAATCCACTGGATGGCGTCGTTTTGCTATGCGGTTGTGATAAAACAACGCCTTCCCTTGTTATGGGAGCGAGTAGTGTGAACATTCCTACTATTGTAGTTTCCGGGGGGCCGATGCTAACCGGACGGCATAATGGTAAAAGTATCGGCACAAGTGATATATGGAGATACCACGATGATTTAAGAGGAAATAAATTAAAGGAAGACGAATTGCTTACTATTGAATCTGCTATGTGCCGCAGCCGTGGCCACTGTGCGGTTATGGGTACCGCCTCTTCTATGGCTTGTATGGTCGAATCATTGGGAATTTCCCTTCCGGGTAATGCGGCAATCCCCGCTGCTGATGCAAGGCGCAAAGTGCTGGCGCAGCTATCTGGTTTGCGGATCGTGGAAATGGTAAGGCAAAATGTAAGATTAACAGATATTCTTACCCGCGATGCGTTCGAAAATGCCATCAAAGTAAACGCGGCTATCGGCGGCTCTACCAATTTTGTAATACACCTGTTGGCAATAGCTGGCAGGATAGGCGTGCCGCTTGAATTGAAGGACTTTGACACTTTATCGGCCAATATTCCCCTTATTGTAAACCTTCAGCCATCGGGAAAATATTTTATGGAAGACCTGTTCTATGCAGGTGGATTGCAGCCGGTAATGAAAGAACTGGATGCGATTCTACATACAGACTGCGTGACCGTTAATGGAAAAACGGTCAGGGAAAACTACAGTAATGCACAAATTTTTGAGGCGGATGTAATTGCCCCGATGAATAAACCTTTCAGGGAAGAAGGTGGCCTTGTAGTGTTAAAAGGAAATATTTGTGAAGACGGCGCCGTGATGAAGCCGTCAGCAGCAAGTTCGCATTTAATGCAGCATACGGGAAAAGCAATCGTATTTGAAGACATAGAAGATTATAAAAACCGGGTAGATGAAGAGGATCTTGATGTAGATGAAGATAGCATTCTTGTTTTAAAAAACGTTGGGCCAAAAGGCTATCCGGGAATGCCGGAAGTAGGAAATATGGGCTTGCCTAAAAAGCTGTTAGAGAAAGGAATTACCGATATGGTTCGTATTTCTGATGGCAGAATGAGCGGTACAGGATTTGGAACTGTTATTCTTCATGTGTCACCGGAAGCTGCGCTTGGTGGCAATTTCTCGGTTATTCAAACAGGAGATCTAATTACCCTGGACGTAGCGAACCGCAGCCTCAATGTAGCTTTGAGTGATGAAGAATTACAACAAAGAAAAAAACAGTTTGTTCTTTTGCCTCCTGCAACTGAAAGAGGGTATGTTAGTATGTACGTTAACCACGTGCAACAGGCGCATTTAGGAACCGACCTGGATTTTTTGCGTGGAAGCTCCGGAAGTGTGGTATTAAAAGATTCGCATTAGATACTTCGCGCAATATTTGGCAAGAAAATCTCTCCCTGCAGTTCGTGCGGTTGTGAGGATCAATCCAATACACTATTAACTCAAAAAAAGAATATGAAATTTGAAGAGAAAGTAGCGATAGTAACCGGCGCCGGCCAGGGAATTGGTTTTGAAATTTGCCGGAGGCTTGCGTTGGAAGGAGCGCTGGTTATTTTAAATGACATAGATGAAAACCTTACCCAGGCAGCAGCGAACACTATTAACGAAGATGGAATAAATAAATGCATTCCTTTTGCCGGCGACGCCGGCGATGCAATTTTTATTCAAAATATGGTAGATGAAACGGTAGAAAGATTTGGGAAAATTGACATTGTAATTGCCAATGCCGGCATCACTCTTTTCGGAGATTTTTTTACGTATTCTCCGGAATCTTTTTCAAGAGTTTTACAAGTGAATCTTGGCGGCACTTTTTTCCTCGCCCAGGCGGCAGCTAACCAAATGAGAAAACAGTTAACAGGTGGCTCTTTGTTGTTTACATCTTCCGTCACCGGGCACCAGGCGCATAAAGACCTTGCCGTGTATGGAATGACAAAAGCCGCGCTGGAAATGCTGGCTAAAAACCTGGTGATCGAAGTTTCAAAATACAAAATAAATGTAAATACTATAGCCCCGGGAGCTACTGTAACTGAAAGGACTTTGAAGGATCCCGATTATGAAAAAACATGGTCTCAACTCACACCAATGGGCCGCCCGGCTACAGTAGCTGATATAGCAAATGCGGCGCTTTTCTTCGTTTCGAACGACGCAAAACACATTACAGGACAGAGTTTAATTGTAGACGGCGGATGGACATGCATTAGCCCTTCGCCTTTTTGAATAAAAACAAATTAATGAAAACTAACAACTATAAAGCAGGTGATTGTTTTGAATTCAAGGAAAATATTAAAGAATTTGGAGTAGTCTTTCTTGAAGAGAAAATTTATCCAGATGGAAAACAGTATACTCTCTTTCCTGTAAAACTTGACACAACCAAAATCGGTGTTGATAGATTTAAATATGGACAAGTTTACATTACAGGTTTTCCAGATAGCCCGTTGATTTCTATGACAAAAACAAATCAATTTTAGGCAACTTTTTTCA
>JBQCFI010000549.1:0-10657 GCA_051959325.1 Ginsengibacter sp.
AACTCCGCGTTTATAATAAGGAGCATCGACCTTAAAATGCTTTCCGATAAATACCATGCAATAATGATTCAAGACCAGCCACAAAATCACACAAAAGGGTAAAGAAAGTATTGTCGGAATGAGTCTGTTTTTAAAAATGGCATGAGGTACAAGAACATAAAAAAACAAATAGAAAACAGTCATATTACAGATAAGGCTCCTCGATGCAAAAGCAGGTGTTATCGAGCGGAAGGCCGGAATCAAAAAACAGCGTAAGTTGTAGAAGAAAAGTGAATATTACCCACATGAATAAATGACATAAGAACCGGATTCCGGCTGTATAATATTTTTCGAAATCAAAAAGCGCTATTCTTTCAAGAAAGGTTCGCTTTGTCCTTTTTTCTTTTTTCGTCATTATAAAATACAATTGTACCAGCGTTTAATTTTGCTCAAGGTTGATTTTATGATATGATTTTGCATGAAGTTAATAGTAGTAATGGTACGTCACTGGATGAATTTTTCAACCGGAACAAAAGTACAGGAAAGGGACAGATAGTTGAGATTTTGATTCATAGCTCAATAGAGAATTTTCAGCCCGGACTATAGCGGAATAAGAGGACAAAAAGTTGATGAAATGGCATGTAACGCGGAGCATGTTAGCCGCTGTTTTGATTATTCGCTTCGTTATAAAAAGCAATTAAATTGTTCAACAATACTTCGTTGTCGCACCTAATAATATTCGGTTGAATGGAAAATGCCCCTCCAAAATATCCTTCATTTAATCTTGCAATTAATCTTCTGTAGGGACTTTTAATTGTTTCTATGTACTTGTTAGGTTCAATAAGTGAAACTGCAATGTAATTCACTCTTGTCTTAATTTTTATAGATCCTGAAGACACGTTCTTTATGTCTGTCCATTTAAATTTTTGGGAATTAATGTTGTCAACAAGTTCGTCTTTTGTCAACACTAAAGCTGGCGTCTTTGTCCAAAAGAAATTTAGGCGTCTATAAAACGTTGGAAATACCGTAGTAAACAGGAGGAAGATGAAAAAACAAATTAGGGTAGAAATCTCTAAGTCAGCGGTATAAAGAAAATATAGAGCAGAAATAAAAAGGAATGATCTAACAATCAATAGAATAGCTGTGAGAATGATGGCAGTTTTAGAAAAGTAATATTCTGTTTTTATATCGGTCATTAGGTTAATTAAACTTTCTCGTTAAATTATGACTAAAGTGTAGGGTCTTTAGTTTTGTTTTAATCAGATACTAAAAGTACATCGCCAAATCACCAGCTTGCTTACGCGATCATTTTGTTTTCTTTCTTGTTAATGCTCTTTAACCAATAGTAAGGAAAAGATACTTTCAATAAAATCTCATCATTTTCAATACTGAAACCATCTGGTATTCCGAGGAATTTTGTTTTGGTAATATTTGGATGAATTTCATGAACGTCTCTTTCCAAAATTTTTCCTTGCGTCTCATTTCCAAGAAAAATCAATTGCTCATTGGTTAAAACCAACTTTCCTTTTATTTTTTCTCCATTTTGGTTTATCAACAAAGCAGAATCTTTTACCAATTGTCTTCCAGATAATCCTTTTCGTCTTTTTAATTTTGCGGTTTGAGCAAACATCATAGAAGCATGTAATACCACACCTAGTATTGCTCCAATTACTAAGCATACTAATAAGTCATGGAAACTAAAGCTGTTTTCCTCGATTGCTTCCTTTCCAAAAAGTAAAATACCAATGAAAACCCCGTATAAAACTCCCAGGATGGAAAATCGAATTCGATATAACCACGTAGGAGGATTAATAAAACCTTTTACTAAAACTGTCGTCACTCCTGAAATTGCACCAAGCACTACCAAGAATAGTATCCCGATGTCCGGGGTTTTAAAATAAAATTTAAGTATTGCAGATAATCCAATGATAAGGAAGGCGGCGATGATTAGATTCTTAAGTTTGTTGCTCATAATGTAAGTTTTGTGGGTAAATTATCTTGTGGTTTTAAAAATGTCGCATAACGTTTTACAGCTTTGCGGAAGCGGGTAATAGAGTGTGTCTGCTGAAACAATCATGGAGTTAGAATTCCTGTCTGCCAAAACCGTTGCCAAATTTATAATTAAAAGTTCATTGTTTGTTCTATCGCTCAATAGAGTTTTTTCAGCCCGAACTACAAATGAAATATATTCTACAGCTCATTGTTAGCAGGTCAGCCATGCTTGCGAATGTTGGCTGCTGTATTATTGCTTAATAAATCTGGCTGCTAAACATTCGTCTGGGTCACCAACTATGATAAAAATAACGTACTTATCTTTCTTCTTATAAAGTCTGAATGAAGTTGAATAACCGTTAAACGATTCTGTGCTATCCAGTGCAACAAAAAGTTCCGTTTTGGCATCCTTTTTATCTAATGACCATTTACCTGTCCCCTTTACTAATTTATTGTCATTATTATAAAATCTTTCGCAATCAAATGTGCCTATCAAAATATTCTTGTAAACAAGTCTACCATTTTCTTGCAATTTAATTTCAGAATTATCAATTTTCTCATACCCGGGAATAACATTCTTACTTCTTTCATCAAGTTTATAAATTCCAATTAAGTCATTTCTTGATGCTTGTCTTTTTATCGTTTGCAAATCACTGTCCCAACCACAAGGAATAATGTAACAACCGGAAAAAAGAAAAACGATAAATAAACAGATTATTGTCTTTATTGTTCGCATAGTTGATGTTCCAAAATAGCAGCCAACACGCTAATATATCTTATCACACGTTATTCCTCAAAAAATATTGTCTTTGATTTGATGTGCCGAGCCATTTTGGATATGGCACCGGAAAAGCTTTTTGCATGCTAGGTCTGTTGCATTCGGCATAGAGGGAATCAGCCCGCTGCGCAAGGTTTTGCCTGCCCTTGCGGCAATACCAAAATTTCCGGATCTTATTTTCGTTGCCGCCGATTGCTTCACATGCAATGGCCGCGACCGGGCGCATTGCGTTCCTATGCGGCGGTAAAACACCACATTCCCGATAGTATCCGCTCTGGCACAGGTCTCCAGACCTCGGGAAGAGCGTTACTTATTATTCGTTTTTTATGTAGACATAATTTATCAAAATCCTCAGTCCGATCAACCTAAATTTATAGCCAATTTCAATTTCCCCATAGTAATTTTATTTAAATTTCGGCAGACGACTAGTAACGGCCGCGCACAGGTCAGGAGACCTGCGCCAGCACTGGAAGCACAAACGATTTGCCGGAGAAGGAACGGCCTGAATGCCTGCCGCTTCTGGGTTTCGGGGTTCGTCATTGCAACAGCACGAGTTCGCACGTCTCCTAAAGTTAATTTCCCTTCTTCAAAAGCGTTTCCTTTTCGTTTAGCAAAAGAAGGACATGCGCGAAAAAAAGGTCAGCAGGGTCGTTTTATCCTCACAACTCGTTTATTACACGTACGAAAATATTCGTAAAAAACTTTTTTCATGTTAAGAATAACTGCATTCCTGTTTTTATTTATTCCTGCGCTTTCTTTTTGTCAACCAAGGCCTGGCACTCTATTCAGAATCTTCATGTTGCAACTGATCCAAAACAGGGTGATTAATACCATGGAGCGAGTTCATTTCAGATTTCAATAATTCCAAAATAACAATTTCATTTTCTCCTTTTTTGAGCCATTCAGCCGGTAAATAAATAGTTTGCTGAGGGCCTACATGCCAATACCGGCCGAGATTATGGCCATTTACCCAAACAACCCCTTTGCCCCATTTGCGCATATCGAGATAGGTATCGGCAACTTTTGCAAGATTGAATGAACCTTTACGAAGAACCGGTTCATCTTTCCTTACTTTATTTCCTTTAAAATGAATAGCAGAAATATCATCAAATGGCAAATCATACATTTCCCAGCCTTTCAGTTCTTTTCCATTAAACCATACGCTTTTGGTAATGCCTTTTTTGTTTTGTAAAAGCTTTGGGCCAAAATTGATTCTGCCCAAATTTTCCACTAAAATATCTAAAGTGTCTTTGCCTTTTGGCAACGTAATCTCCATACTATCCTGTTTAAAGCGCCTGTCGAGGACTCCGGCCTTTTTACCATTTATCATTACGATGGTATAATCTCTTAAACTGTCTAAATACAACTTGCCTTTTTGTCCACCTTCTAAAATAGTACGGTAAAGAACAAAACCATAAGCCTGCTTCAATGCTTCAAAAGTTAACGGTGTTGGGCTTTTAACCGGCTGTGGCAATATATCGCTGACAGAAGCTGTAGCAGTAAATTTTATATCGGCTATTTCCATTGAAGGCTTCGGTTGAGGAATGGGCAGCAATTCTTCTCCTTCAGGCAAATATTTTTCAATAACCGACCGAAAAACTTTAAACTTTTCGGTAACATTTCCCGCTTCATCTACCGGCGCATCATAATCGTAGCTGCTCACCTGCGGCTCGTAAGGTGTAAACTCCTTATCATTTGCGCCGTTCATAAAACCCCGCGTCGTGCCGCCATGAAACATATACATGTTGATGGAAATACCGGCCTTTAAAATATCATTCAACTGTTTGGCATAAGCGTCGGGCGGCACCGTATGATGTTTTGTTCCCCACCAGTCAAACCAGGCCGGATACCATTCGGCAACCATAAAAGGACCTTTGCCATTGTGATGTTTACGGATGATTTCTTTTATAGCAGTGGTATCCGACAATCCATTTACCGCCGGCAACAGTCCCGGCAGGTAGCCTTTGTTTAGATCCGGCGCAGGATCGCATGTATAGAGCAAGCCATCAAACCCGGCATCCCGAAACATTTTTTCATTCATCTTCAAATATGATTTATCGCTGCCATAAGAGCCGTATTCATTTTCTACCTGTATCATCAGGATATTGCCGCCGTGATTGATTTGCAAAGGAGCCAATTGTTTACCTACCTCATCAATATACTTTTTATATTCTTCGAGGTATTGCTTTTCCTTGCTGCGCACTATGAGGCCTTTTATATTTTGAAGCCAGTAAGGATAGCCGCCAAACTCCCACTCTGCACACACATAAGGACTGGGCCTTAGTATTACCCAAAGGCCTTCTTTTTGTGCATCTTTTACAAATTGCGCGATATCGTTATATCCGCTAAAATCAAATTTTCCTTTTTGCGGTTCATGTAAATTCCAAAATACATAAGTACTGATGGTATTCAATCCCATGGCTTTTGCCATTTTCATCCTGTCTATCCAGGCTTCGCGCGGAACACGTGGATAATGGATTTCTCCTGAAATTATCTGAAAAGGCTTATTGTCTAAAAGGAAAGCAGAATCGCCTAATGCAAAAGTGTGTTGCACTTGTTTTTTTTGCTGACCTGAAGTCAATAAGCATGAACATAGCAGGCAAGCGAAAAGTAAAACGGATAAGGAAGGTTTTTTTTATTCATGAGATATTCTCATTGTTTTTACTGAACATGCACTTTTAAAAAACTATTTATTGGGATTTTCTTTCTTTTTTATTTCTTTATAGAAAGATTGAAGAATATAAAAGGCTTCTTTTTTATTTCCGTTATTACTAAATAAACCTTTTCGGTTCCAGCCTTGCTGGTAGATTGGATTATTTCTTTTGGGCGATCTGAAATCTGCCAATACCCACGGCGAGAGGCCTACCCAGTTTTCGGGCATGCGTTTAAACATATTGATTTGTTCGCGGTAATACCAGGCCTGGTATTCTTCGCTGAACCGGGTAAGAGAATCTGCGTGAAAACCATATTTGGCTCCGGCGCCTGTTTCACTGATAAATAACGGTTTGTCATAAGGAGTGCTCCAATTGGCACTGCGGCATGAGCTGGGCAATCCTCCATACCACCCGAGATATTCATTAAAAGCTACAAGGTCAACATATTGACCTAACGGATCGTTTATAACATGCATTTCATTTTTCGAATTATAATTTACTTCCAGCGCTGCAGAAATCATCCGGGTGCTATCGAGCGCTTTTGCTGATACAATGAGGTTGTGCATAAAGTCAGTGCGGACAGGACTGACCGGTGTTTCATTACCAACAGACCAAATAATAACGCTGGCGCGGTTTTTATCGCGGGTGATCATCTCTGTTAGTTGCTGCTTTGCTTTTTCATACACTTCATGGTTTCCAAAATCTATTGTCCAGTAGACCGGAATTTCTGACCAAACAAGGAAGCCTAAAGAATCTGCCATCCGTGTCATGCTTTCATCGTGCGGGTAATGTGCCAGCCGTACCATATTACAACCCAATTCTTTCGCCCAGCCCAACAATTGTGCAGCGTCTTTCTTGCTGTAGGCACGCCGCATCTGTTGCGGTATCTCCTCGTGGATGGCAATGCCTCTCATAAAAATGGGTTTACCATTTAATAACACTTTCTTTCCAAATGCTTCAACAGTACGAAAGCCTATTTTGTCTTCCAATTTATCATCGCCATTGCTAACAATTACCTTGTATAACTTTGGATTTTCGGGTGACCATAATTTTACGTGCGGAAGTTGAAAGCTAAAATGCGATATTGAATCAGCAACCAGAAAGCTTTGTTTCACCTTCAACTCCGGAATATCAATTACTACGTTTCCGGAACTTTCGCCGTTTAGTTTTACCCAACCTTCAACATCTGTATTTTTTGTTGCAGGCGCGGTACCTGCGTCAGGCTTTTTGAGATGAATCGAAAAATCCTGAATGAAAGCTTTCGGAACTTCAACCAGCTCTACAGACCTGGTGATGCCACCGTAATTCCACCAGTCGGTATTTACAGTGGGGACTTCTTCTTTGCCTCTTTCATTATTGACTCTTACTACGAGAAAATTTTCTTTAGTTTTTAGAACAGAATCGGGAATTTCAAAGTTGAACGGAGTAAATCCGCCAATATGCATGCCCAGCTTTTTGCCATTCAGGTAAACATCAGCCCTGTAGTTAACTGCGCCGAAGTAAATGAACAACCTGTCAGAGGGATTGCGCTTATGGTAATCGAATGATTTTTCATACCACACCGTTCCTTCATAATAGAGGAATTTTTGCTCCTGGGAATTCCAATCGCCGGGGACTTTCAAAGTATATTTATCACTGTAACCAAATTCTTTCAGGTCACTTTTGTTCTTTGGCTTATCGCTGTTCCAATAGGCTGACGGGCTATTTTCATTCATTTCTTTATACCGATAATCGTAAAAGCCAGTTTCGTAGGGATCAACAATATATGCCCATTTGCCGTCAAGGCTGATTGTATTACGATTCGGAATGTCGGTTAACAAGTTTAATTGAGCATATGTTAATTGACCAATGAGCAGCAGCGCCGCCATGGCGACTGTAACAAGAATGTGTTTTTTTTGAAATGGCATGACGTGTTTTTTATCTGTTTAAATCAAGTGCATGGTCGGGAGCAAGATCGTGGCCGCTCCAGGCTTTTACGGATGTCCACGGTGTTTCCGGGGCTGACCAGAAAGGATCTGTAGCAGGCAAACCGAGTGGCAAAAATATTTCGGAACATAAATACAAACTCCCGGTTGTGATATACACATCGGCCAGTTCGGGCTGATGTCCGCTCAACCCTATATTCAGCCATCCCTTTGCATCAAAACTGGCAGGCGATCCCAATGTTTTTTTAATCACAGCCGTCAATGCACTCCGCACTTGCGCAGGCGGAAGGGAAGAAGGCAATTCTTTTCTTAAAGACATGTCTGCCAGCTGATGAAAAGCGCCGCCACGGTAAACAATTGAGCGGCCTGTTATAGGAAAACTACCGTCCGTATTGATCATTCGTTCCTGTATTTCAGCATACCGCTTTCTTATTTTATCAAACTTTGGAATAAAGAAATTATAACTATTTCTTCGTTTGCTGATCGTTTCCAATACCACCTGAAGATAGGGTTGTATTACATAACTGTTGTAATAATCCAAATGAAATTGCATGCCGTCAGAAAACATTCCATCGCCCACATACCAATGTTCAGAAAATTCCCTTATGGCATAATCAATTCTAACCGGATCGTAAGGAAGATCATAATTGCAAAAGAAGGTTTCTATCATGGCAGAAAAAAGAAGCCAGTTGGAATAAACCGGAACGGTATTACGGGTCGTGAGAAATGCTGTAACCACTTGTTTTTGAACAGCGGAATCGAGATGATTCCAGACCCACGGACAGCGGATCAGACCCAACGCTAAAAACGACGCATCAACAAGCGGTTGTCCTCCATCCCACTTCATGTAATCTTTTGATGAAGGGTCTACTGCATGACCTACAGCTTTTAAAGACCATTGGCGATATTGATCGCGCAGCGCGATCTCTTCTTTTGATCCGCCTTCGGAATTGATCCACGGAGCAATGCCGCTAAAGGTTCTGCCAAAAGCTTCCAGGTAAGCCACTTTACTTCGCTCTGCTGCATTGTCGATATGCGGTGACTGCACACCTGGCATTTGTTGCTTCAGGCGATCCTCAGCAAGTTTCATCATTACAGGCCGGGCCACTTTATCCATATAGCTAAGCCATAAGCGGCGGTCACTGTTATTGTCCTGCCCTTTTGTAATAAAGGTAGTACCAAGAAACAGGAAGATTCCAAGGGTTTTTACCAGGGATATAAATCTTTTGCACGGTTGATTTGAAAGCTTTTTATTTATTTTTTTCATTACTCCTGATTGTTTTTTTAGTTTGACCGCCGTAAAAAAGTCAGATTATTTTTCAGCCCGCACCGGCTTCATTATTCCTGTCAAAGTAGGCTGCACTTCTTTTATAGTACCATCTTCATTAAAATACAAGCGATCAATACATACTTCGCGGTGATAACCGGCAGCAGCGCCCATCGTTATTCCTTTTGGAATGGTGAACCGGTGATAAATGATGTACCAGTCATCGGTACCCGGAATATTTAATACCGAGTTATGCCCGGTGGCATAAATGCCTTTTGCTGCATCTTTCTTTATAACAATATTATTTGAAGGAACGGTTATCTTTCCCGTAGGCGAATCAGAATAACCATAACGCACTTTGTAATCGGGACTGCGGGTATCATCCTCGCTCCACATAAAATAATACCTGCCTTTCCGGTAAGTCACTTCGGTGCCTTCTCTAAAAGTATTACCAGGAGTAATGATCCTGATGGTCGTAGTATCAATGGAAACCATGTCTTTATTTAACTGTGCCGCTGCCATATAGCCATTGCCCCAATACAAATAATCTTTCCCGGAAACAGGATCGTGAAAAACATCCGGATCTATCTGCTGGCCGCCGCTTGCATCACCGGGACGTTTTGCAATTAGAGGTTTTCCCGAATCAACAAAAGGGCCGGCCGGGTCATCAGCAACAGCTACTCCTATTTTTTGCGCAGCACAGAAATAAAAAAAGTATTTATATTTTCCATCTACTTTTTTTTCGCTGATCGTTGGCGCCCACGCGTTGCGCTTTGCCCACTGAACATCTTTGATTAAGTCCAGGATCACACCTTCGTCTTTCCAATTCACCAAATCGGATGAAGAAAAAGTTTTGAAATAGGTGCCTGACCAACCGGTAAAGCCGTCCGAGGTGGGATAGATATAATATTTACCTGTTTTATAGGAATACAGAACTTCCGGATCAGCAAAATAACCGTCAAAAAGCGGGTTATTGTTTACAACAACATGAACACTATATTTTTTCGGCGTATGCCCGGGACCCTGTATATTATAAGTGACTGCACCTTTTGTAAAATCAACCTTGGTTTTTGGAGAAATGCTTACTCCGGGCAGTTGCGCAAAACCGGGGTTAAAGGATTTCAAATCCGTTCCCGGATGCACCGGCAAAAAAACGGTTGAATGGAGTGTGTCTAACTGAATGTTGAGGCGATGTATTGCCTTATTGCCTGCAGTGCCTATTGCGTCATCCGGATTATAAAAAGCAGCGACGAGTTTCGTTGCTTCTTCAGTAGTTATGCGCATTACCGTGCCGTGCCGTGGATTGAAATTCATAGATACTTCATCGTCCACAACCTTAAAATGCCGCAAGTCGGTGCTTTTTGTAAACTGGTAGCGGCCGCTGGTGTACATGTCATACATGAGAATGTATCCGCTACCGTCATTAAGCTTAAAAGTGCCGGCGCCTTCAACCGGGCTTTTCGTCTGTTGCACATAATCCTCGCTTTGCATCGTGTAGCCGTTTGTAAGGTGATCAGAGACGGCTATTTTGATACCTGGTTGCCGGTCTTCGGTTTTAAAAAACAAGTAATATTTGCCATCTTTTTTTTCAATGTCAGCGTCGATACAGGCTGCATTATCCGGACTGTAAAATAATTGTTTCGGCTCAGCTTCCAAATCAGTAAAATCTTTATTGGCGTAAGCATAATAAATTTTGTCAGGACCATTCTTATATTTCATTGAAAAGTAGATCATGTACTTTTTCGCCGAATCATCATAGATGGTTTGTGGCGCCCACACTCTGAGCAGGCTGTCCTGCCCGGCATATTTTTTCTGAATGTTTACTACAGCAGAAGTCCAGTGAATCAGGTCAGCAGATCTTAATAGCACCATTGCCCTGTTAGAGTTCCAACCATTGGCAGAAACCATATCGGTTGCTACCATGTAAAAGGTTTTACCATCGTTGCCTCTTAAAATGTGTGGATCACGAACGCCACCAGTGGAACTGATCTTTTCGGAAGCAATAACCGGTTTATTTTCATTCAATGCCCAATAATGATGACCATCCTTACTTAATGCATAA
>JBQCFI010000550.1:0-20469 GCA_051959325.1 Ginsengibacter sp.
GGCATCAGGATCAATATTACTGGCCAATCGATACTGATAAAACCATTACCATGTGGATGCCGCTTGTGGACATTGAAGTTGATATGGGCATGTTGACTTTTGCCTCAGGTTCCCAAAAAAAAGGAAGCATTTTTAATTATGGGATCTCAGATAAATCGGACGAGGAATTTCATAAATATGTAGCGGAAAATAATTTTAAAATCAGTCGTGCAAAAACCATGAAAGCCGGTGATGCCACGTGTCACACCGGTTTTACAATTCATCATGCGCCTGGAAATAACTCCGGCATAATGCGAGAGGTATTCACCATCATTTATCTGGCTGATGATGCAAAAATAGCAGAACCAAAAAATTCCTGGCAGGAGAATGATTTAAAAACCTGGCTCAGGAATAAGGAAGTGGGAACCGCTGCCGATTCTGAATTAAATCCGTTGGTATTGTAAACTGGACATTTCATTTTGATTATTAAAAATTGTATAAAAGACTTAAATAAAAAATCTCTGCTTGGAAAAGATAAAATGCAAAGGTGCGGTCACTGATGGAAATGGAAATTTTTCGCTTGAAGAAATCGAAGTTAACGCACCTTCCTTCGACGAGGTTCTGGTAAAAATAAAAGCTGCAGGGATTTGTCACACTGATTATGATTCACTCAATTGGGGAAAGCAAGTGATCCTTGGACATGAAGGCGCTGGTGTTATTGAAAAGATTGGCAGGAATGTAAAAGATTTGAATGAGGGCGATTCAGTTATTTTAAACTGGGCCATCCCATGTGGCCATTGCTTTCAATGTAAAAAAGGCAATCACAATATTTGTGAAAACAATTCTCCTGTGACAGGAAAAAATAATCGAGGCCATGCGCATTATGGAGGTACAACATTTAATGAAAAAAATATTGATCGTTCCTTCAATCTTGGTACTTTCTCGGAATATGCTCTGGTAAAAAAAGGTGCTGTTGTAAAAAATAATTCTAGCAAAATGTCTTTTGCTGCAGCAAGCATTGTCGGATGTGGCGTCATGACCGGTTATGGTTCGGTAGTGCATGCTGCAAAAGTAAAACGGGATTCCAACGTAGTGGTGATCGGCGCAGGAGGTGTAGGATTGAATGTAGTCCAGGCGGCAAGAGTTAGCAAAGCAAAAAGAATTATTGTAATTGATGTAAAAGAACGGCGTTTTGAAATGGCAAAAAAAATGGGTACTACCGATTTTATTCTTGCTGATAAAAATGATGAAGGCTTATTGAATGCGGCAGCAAAAGTAAAGGAATTAACAGATGGCAGGGGCGCTGATTATGCTTTTGAATGTACAGCTGTAGCCGCTTTAGGGGGAGCGCCGTTGGCGATGATCAGAAATGGAGGAACAGCAGTTCAGGTTAGCGGCATTGAGGAAGAGATCACCATTGATATGAATTTATTTGAGTGGGATAAAAAATATATCAACCCGTTGTATGGAAAATGCAAACCACAGGTAGATTTTCCTGCGATTATTGACTATTATGAAAAACAGGAATTATTGTTAGAAGAATTAGTAACACGTAAGTATTCGCTCTCACAGCTACCGGAAGCCTTTGACGATTTGCTTCAGGGGAAAAATGCAAAAGGTGTTATTGAATTTTAATTCCAAATCACTTGTGCAGAATTCTCCTAAATACGTTTACCCAAATGAATCGCCGCTTGCTAACCCTATGAGAAAAAATAACCAATGAAAGAATTCCGTACAATAGAGATTTCAAATCCACGATTTGAAAATGATTTCCTTCGATACATTACCGTCAAAAGCAAAAACTTAAAAGGGCGTGGAGACATTTGTGTTTTTGTGCCTCCGGGCATTGAAGAAATGACTGGCTGCCCGCTGGTAATTTTACTTCACGGTCTGTATGGAAGTTCGTGGAGCTGGGCGTTAAGCGGCGGCGTTCATATTTCCTTTTTGGCATTAATCAAAAAGAAATTGATCCCGCCGATGATCATCGCTATGCCATCCGATGGTTTGTGGGGCGACGGTTCAGCTTATCTTTCGCATAACAATTATGATTTTGAAAAGTGGATTGCAGAAGATGTTCCGGCAGTAATTAAGAATTGCATTCCGGCAGTTACAAACGACTCAAAAACTTTTATTGGTGGCTTGTCCATGGGAGGTTTTGGCGCCTTTAAAATTGGAGTAAAATATCATGATATCTTCACTGCCATTGCTGCACATTCTTCAATTACCAATGTTCAGCAAATGAAGCTATTTGTTGAAGAAAATATTGATAACTACAAACAGGAAGACAAAACTGAAGAAGATGTTTTCGCAACAATTCTAAAATATAAAGAACGACTTCCTGCTATCAGTTTTGATTGTGGCATTTCAGATGCGCTTCTTGAAGACAACCGGCTCCTGCATCAGCAATTGATAGAGAATGGCATCATGCACGACTATGAAGAATATGAAGGCGGCCACGAATGGCCTTACTGGCAAGAACATGTTATTGATTCCATGCTTTTCTTTTCCAGGTTTTTAAACAGGACAAATTAGGACAAGAATTTCATACACTATCCATACACTGTCCATATCCATAATCCTGTAAATGTATTCCCGAATTATATAAGAAATCATTTAGCGTGAATGATAAATTTGCATCTCAAAAAGACATCAAAATGAAGACAGTTGAATTAAAAACAAATATTATGTGTGGATCATGCATTGCAAAAGTAACCCCGGTTTTGAATGAAAAAATTGGTGAAGGAAAATGGAAAGTAGATATACAGAGTCCGAACAAGATTTTAAGTGTGAATAATGAAAGCATGACAGAACATGATATTATAAATGCTGTAGAAAAAGCCGGGTATAAAGCAGAGATAATACCGTAAATCAAAAATCTCATCGAAAAAAAATAAAAACTACCTTTGCATTTTAATTGATGAAAAAGCTTCTTCTACTCATATTAACCTTTGCATACCTTGCATCGTCTTCAGGCGCAACCCTGTACATGCAACAATGTATGGGCAAAACGATTGCATGGAGCCTCGTCGAAAAAGACAGTAATAAATGTGAGAAATGCGGCATGCATAACGAAGCTGCAAATGATTGTTGCAGCAGTCACATTAAAGTTTTGAAAATTCACAATGATCAAAATCTTCCTGAAGCTTTTTTTCAAAAAATATTTTTCACAAGTGCTTTTTTACCTAAGACTTTTTCTCTAAATAAACAGAATAAATTCTTAGAAACTCAACCTAAATCTCCTGAAAGCTATACTGCTTTACGAAGTAAAATAAACTACTGTATTTTATACTGCACCTTTCTTATCTGATTTCACTTTTTTTATTATTAATCTTAAAAATAAATTTTAAGATTAGTGGTATTTTAATAATTCTCATTATTAAAAACCGATAATTATATATAAAGACTTCACCTGTTGGTAAATTCCGATAGGTGATGTAAGACGATGAACAGATCAAACAAAAGCTATGAAAATTTTAAATAATAAAAAAAGAACACTTCCCAAAGCCGCTATTAATAATAGCTTCAATCAATATTTACTGCTGATAATTGTATCGCTATTTACTTTTTTTTCTGCAAACGCTCAAACAAATTCCGTTGATAGCACTGCGTCATTTAAAGTTTATGGCGAATGCATACAATGCAAACAACGAATCGAAAAAGCACTGAAAGTAAAAGGAATCGAATCCGCAAATTGGAACGTAGAAACAGAAATGCTTGCAGTGGTTTATGATCCTTCAATCATAAACCTGGAAAAAATAAAATCGAAAGTGCTGTCAGTTGGTCATGATCTTGAATTTCAGAAAGCAGATGATAAAATATATAATGCGCTTCCGGAATGTTGCCATTACCGGGATGTGGTAGAAAATGATCATGATAATTCGACAAATAGCGGTGATGCACATACGATAAAGGGAGTGGTAGTTTCAGAAGATAACAAGGGAAATTTTCTTCCGCTGGCAGGAGCAAGTATTGTTTGGGCTGGCACACAGGAGGGAACAATCTCTGATAAACACGGCGCTTTTTCCATTCCTGAAAATAAAGCCGGCGCAAAATTAATTGTAAGTTATACCGGATATCAATCTGATTCGATAGAAGTGAACAATGCGCATCAATTGCAAATTGTGCTTGCCTCTAATGGCCAATTAAAAGCGATAAATATTAAAGGCAAACTCAAATATTCTTACATAAGTGACCTGGGGGCGGTTAGAAGTTTGATGGTTAGTTCTAAGGATCTATTGAAAGCGGCATGCTGCAATCTGAGTGAGAGCTTTGAAACCAATCCAAGCGTGGACGTAAGTTACAGTGACGCAGTTACCGGTTCCAAGCAAATTCAATTGCTGGGGCTTGCGGGCATCTACACACAACTTACTGTAGAAAACCTTCCCGGGCCACGTGGAATTGCAACGCCACTTGGGCTCAATAGTATCGCCGGCCCATGGATAGAAAGTATTCAATTGAGCAAAGGCACCGGATCAGTTGCCAACGGGTTTGAAAGTATTGCAGGGCAAATAAATGTCGAATTAAAGGACCCTGAAACGGCTGAAAAGCTTTATCTGAATGGCTATGTAAATGGTATGGGAAAAACTGATTTGAATGCAAATCTTGCCCAGCATTTGAACGAAAAATGGTCCACTATTCTGTTGCTGCATGATGATTTTTTATACAATAAAGTGGATGAGAATAAGGATGGATTTCGCGATTTGCCTACAGGCAATTTATTCAGTGGGATTAACAAATGGAAATACGCAAATCAAAAAGGTTTGGAAATTCATTTTGGCGCAAAAGTTCTAGCAGACGACAAAACAGGAGGTCAAATGAACTACAATACAATTGATAAATTAACTACCAATTCATATGGCCTTGGAATAAAAACCAACCGATACGAAGGCTTTGCCAAGATCGGTTATATCTTTCCCGAGAAAAAATATCAAAGCATTGGACTGCAACTTTCCGGCTTCGATCACCAACAGGATTCTTATTTTGCCTTGATAAAATATGATGCTCATCAAAGTAATTTTTATTCCAACCTGATTTATCAAAGTATCATCGGAAATTCTGCTCATAAATTCAGAACCGGATTAAGCCTCACCGCTGACAAATACAATGAATTGTATAAAACTGAAACGTTCAAAAGAAATGAAATTGTGCCCGGCGCTTTCTTTGAATATACCTATACGATGAATGACAAATTTAGTGCTGTTGCAGGTTTGCGCGAAGATCATAACAACTTGTATGGATGGTTTACCACACCGCGATTGAACATAAGATATGCGCCAATAAAAGGAACAACTATCAGGATTAGCGCAGGACGCGGGCAACGAACTGCCAATATTTTTGCTGAAAACATGGGTGCACTCGTGAGTGCGAGAACCGTAAATATTGTTTCGGACAATGACAACAAAGCGTATGGATTAAAGCCTGAGGTAGCGTGGAATAAAGGCATCAGCATTGATCAGAAATTTAAACTTTTTGAAAGGGATGCGATGTTAAGCTTTGATTTTTACAGGAATGATTTTACCAACCAGGTAGTTGCAGATATGGAAGATGCACGACAAATAAAGTTTTATAATTTAGAGGGAAAATCTTTTTCCAACAGCTTCCAAAGTGAACTGAATTTAATTCCAGTAAAAGCTTTAGATGTACGACTGGCTTATCGTTTGTTTGATGTTAAAAGCACCTACGGTTCGCAACTTTTAGAAAAACCGTTTACTTCAAAAAACCGTGCTTTCGCCAATTTTGGGTATGCCGTAAAAAACTGGAAATTCGATTATACAATTAATTATGTTGGAAGAAAACGCATTCCATCTACTGCTGAAAATCCGCTGGAATACCGCATGCCTGATTATTCACCAGCCTATATTTCGATGAATGCACAGGTGAGTAAATCTTTCGGAAAAAACAAGGCGTTTGAATTTTATGTTGGTGGAGAAAATCTTACCAATTATTTTCAGAAGAATGTAATTATCGCAGCAGATGAGCCATTCGGTGAATATTTTGACGCTTCCATGGTTTGGGGGCCGGTGAGTGGAAGACTGTTGTATGGTGGGTTCAGGTATAAGATTAAGTAAATTGTGATTGAAGATTTTTTATGTTCCATAATGTTCTTTGCCCGGTTTTCAAAGGTGATGTCTTTTCAAAAAGATGTCGCCTTTGAAAACCATTTTAATAAAAAAAAGGAGCAAAATTTCGGTAAAATAAAAACACGAATCTTTATTATTTATCCTTTTACTGAAAAAGAAATCCACAAAGTTCAGGGAAAAAAGAAATAAATCTTCCGCCCAACGTTCTTATTTTTTTAGCGCTTTCAAATTGCCTGCTCATCGTGGAGAATTCGATACATCATTCTGTGGGAGTATTTAAAGTGGTGTTTACCATTTTTGCATCATCGCCCGATATCGCTTCTACATACAATTTATAATATTGAGGATTCGGCGGAATTTTTAGCTCAACATACTGGTGATTTCCTACCTTGTTCATGAACATTGTATTTCCATATCGGTCAACCCTTACCAAATACCATTCAAATCTGATATTCTTTTGGTCGTCATCGAATAGCTTCCAGATGTTGCTATTTTCATCTTTATATATTGCATGGTATACCAGCTTGTCATTAGCAAAAGTAAGTTGCGCAGGTTTTAGAATTTTTATTTCCGGTAACGTAGAAGCGCTTGACGGCTCTTCTCCCCAAAAATGTAATACATCCCTATACCCTTGTTTCTTTCTACCCTGCAAGTCAAGCAGCCCGTTCAGCTTTACATAATCCGTGGTTTCCAGATCCTGCCATTGAGGTACCGTGCCTGATTGTTGAATATCCGGAGTAAGGCGCCATAATCGTACGTCTACCTTTCCCGATGCCATTCCTTCTTCGAGCGGTTCTTTAAGTAAAGCCGAGTCTTTTACATTTAATGATAGCATGTACGTGTTTATCTCCGGTATATGGCTTTTGTAATTATAAAACTGTTTTCTGCCGTTTATATCCCAATCCAAATCCATAATGATTGGCCTTATCGTATCGATCTTTCGTATCTCGCCACACACATCCTTTAGCCAGCCAATATATTTTTGTTCATAGTAAAAGTAATCGGGCTTGTATGTTTGACTGGCAAGATCATGTAATACATCATCCCCCAGGTTCCATGCAATAATATATTTTTTATGCCTATTATTTCTTATTACCCGTAGTATCTTTTCTTTTTGCTCTTTCATTTTTTTGTTATCAGCAACCACCTCTGGTGTGGCCAAAAACCAAAAGCGTACAATTAAATTCATCTTATTTGATACCACTGCTTTACTCAAATCACGATCATATATACCAGGCATCGTTCTTTCTACCGTGTTCGCTCCAATCGTCTTCATCGCTTTAAGGTCCTCTTCTATTATTTTCAATCCGAGGGTATGCCTGTTTCTGAACCAATTATATCCCTTGTCATATATAATACTCCTGATGGGAAAAGGAAGATTTTGCAATTCAGGATGAGCATAAGTTTTTTGCCAAACAATTTTATCGACGTCTATTGGCATGTTCTTTCCCGGTGAATTTGCAAGCATAGTGTAATCATCAGGATTAACAAGAATCGATTTTATCTCTTTGAATGCTGTGTCAAGCTTTTCCCAGGTTTTATTCCACCATTGTAATCTGTTTGCTGCTGAACCGGCTGTTTCAGTCAAGATGACCGGCAAACCAGATTTAAAAAGTTGTAAAGAATGGTACGGCCGGTAAAGTGAATCGAAACTATACATTTCAGTTTCCCGTGAACTGCGATTTGTGTCCAGTATATTTACTCCAAGCCAGTCAACATAAGTGTTTCCAGGGAAGTAATCGTCGGCTTTGGCAGCGTCTGGTGGATTCCATATCCAGATTACTTTATCAGCCCCGGCTTCGTCAAATTTCCTATGAACATATTGCCATGCCGCTTTAAAATCATCGGGTTGACAATCTGAATATGAAAAAAGGGAATGCTTATCAGTAGTATTTTCATTTATAAAACGCAGGAAAACAGGTTTATTTAAACCGGCAATTTGCGTCGCAAATGATGAAAAGAGTTTGTCATATTTACCAGCCAGAATTTCCTGCATTTGGTCATTATCCTTTGTTAATCCTGAACTGTATTTTTGCCAGGGATTCCAAACAATGAGTGGTATAGCATGCCGCCGATACACTTGCTGGAAGTAATTCGTGTCGAGCAGATTATTTTTATCAATGTCCCACGCAACTTCCGATGAAACTATAGCAATATCCTTGTATCCATCAGCTGCAATTAAATTTTCCTTTTCCTGATTGGCACTGGCATCCTGATATAAACCCCGATAAAAAATGTGCAGCCCGTTGAAAGACTTTGGCAAAAATTGGGGTAATTGTTGCTGCTTCCAATATGCAAATCCGAAAAAAACGATGACCAGAACTGAAAGTGCCAGCGAATATTGTCTTAAAAAGCCATGAGTTTTTTTAATAAGCCAGGTATTCTCTCTCAATTTCATAACGAAATTACTTATCCTGCTCTCTTTGCTTATATACCCTGAAATCGACAGGTTAAAAACCATGAAGGCGATCTGCATACTTGCCAACCCTGCCATAAAAATAGTGTACGGATTAAAATCTTCGAGCAGACCATATATGATGGCTGCCAATGAAATCACGCCCACAAGTATGTTTGGAACATTCAGTAATAATGGTAAAGGCTCATTATCATTTTTGGGAGTGGGTATATATGGCACCTTTTTACGAAGTAGGGTATAGATAATGCCGACCGAATGTATCCACCACGCACCAATTTGCAGAATACCTCCGACCATATGAAAACCTCTTTCCTTTTCATCTGGCAGCCACTTTTGAGCATAGTGCCTGATAAGCATGCTCATGCAGAATAACGGGAAAGCTGCCAGGAAGAAACTAAGCACATCCATTCCCAAAGGGATATAGCCAGTAAATAGAGAAATTACCGGAATTAAGAAATTAATAAAAAAAATAAGACCGCTCAGATAATGAAATGGTAGTGTGAAATAATGAATTTTTTGCCTCCAGGTAAATTTAGAAAACAGCTTCGGATAAGTAACGAATAAGAGTTCCCAAGTACCCCTACTCCACTTTAATTGCTGTTTGTAATAGGACGACATGGTTGCAGGCACTAACCCCCGTGTTAGAATAGCCGGCACATAAACCGAACGCCATCCCGCAGCATGCAACTTCATCGCCGTATGCATATCTTCCGCAAGCCCGCTTGCGTGACCTCCTATTGAGTCAAGTGCTGATCTGCGAAAAGTGCAGTTGGCACCAATAGCCTGGACTGTACCGTACTTATGCATGCTCATCATCATCGGGCCATAAAAGGGATAGGTTTGCTGAGCCGCTCCCTTAGCCACTAAACTCTCCTCCTGGTTATAATAAGCCTGTACTATTTGTACAAAACCGACTGAAGGATCATCAAAATAATCTACCACTTCATCTAAGAAACCCGGTGCGGGAACGTGATCGGGATCGAGCACAACACATAATTGTCCGGTAGCAAATTGTAAAGCATTATTGATATTGCCGGCTTTAGCATCATTCTTTACAATCCTGGTAACATGCTTAACCCCTAACCGCAAGCACAACTGTTTTACCTGGATATCATCGGCTTCATCACAGCACCAGGCAGTGTGTGGATAAGTAATATTTTGTATGGCGGTCAAGGTCTGTTCCAACATGTCAAAAGGTTCACCCGCACAATAAGTGGTTAGGATATCAACAGTATAGTTTTTTTGCCGGACGGGCTTATTTTCAGACGAGATTGAGAAATAATGGTACCATTCATGCAAGTACTTCAGAGAATAATAGACCATTGTTATCATCAGCAAAACATATAACGGAAAAGAGCTGACCGCTTTGCTTTGAAACAACGCGTACAATAAAAGGCACATGGAAAGCAGCCCCACTAAAATCATCAGTCGGAGCACCTTTTTCTCGTTGGGTGACGGGGATGGTACAGGATTAGTTCTAAATTCCATTAACGTACTACATAAATCGGGATATTGGCTGTAGCGAAATATCCCTTTGAGTTATAAACAGTTACAAAGACACGGTATGGCCCCTCATTCTTTGGCGCCTTAAAATCAGTCACAGACAAAGTGCTGTCTGCAAATAGTCCCACTTCTGAGGGCGGCCCGTTTGCATAAATCCAATCTTCTCTGTAAATTTCCCACTTATACTGCAGCGTGTCCGGAAATTTCGATGATTGCATTTCTAATGCAGCATGATGTTTTGAACTGCTGGTTATAATGATATTGTTTTGTCCCCTGAGATTATCTATTAACATAGACTTGATCTTTGGCGAAAGATGTTCTGTAGTCGTATCTTTCCAGCAGTCATTCAATGCTTCTTTAATCTCATTCGGGATACCACTTTTCGTAAAGATACTAAACCAGCTTCGTGTAGTTAGCTGCACGTTGCCCCAGTAATACACCACTGAACCAAGAAAGCGTGGATCTTTCACCGGCATAAAGTCAGTATAAAACTGGGAAAAAAGCCCTGCTTTTTTTGTGCTCGAATATTCTATAGGCGCCTGCCATGCTGTCATGGACGCTTCCCAGCTTCCTATGGGCGACCATTCGCCGACCAGGTAGGGTCCATCCCAAAGCCAGCTAATAATTTTCAGTAAATGGTCTATAGTTCGAATACTATTATAGATATTGAGGCAATAAAAATCGAGAGCAGGTATGCGCCATTTCAACATGATGATCCTCGCTCTAGCTACATTTACAATAGAAGTGCACACCGGGTGATTCGGATCAACATTATGAATAGCATCAAGAATGCGGTTATAGGTTTCATAAAATGGTCCAGGTGTTAACGAGAAAGGAAGCGCTACTTCATTCCCAAGGCACCATGTCAATAAACACGGATTATCTTTATATCTGTTAACAATAGCCATAAATGCGTTATACAAGTCTGCCACATCTTTTTTATTATTATAAAAATCTCCGTCTACGGGTGGTATATCTAATCCAATAATTACAGCCTGGTTATAAATTGCGGCTTGTTTAAAAACGCTTTCTAATTTAGACGTGTCCCAACACATGATGGTGTTACCCCCGGACTCAGCCAGTTCTTTGATATGATCGACGCCAGCTCCTCCTTTTACAACGAAACGTTTTCCATCTTTATAAAACCCGTAGCTGCCATTTTTCTTTTCTATGCTTACCTTCCGGTGGCCACGATATGTACTGGTATTTTTCGGCCCCAGGTTAATATAAAAAATTCCAATCAGACCCAATGCGAACACAACAAAAATCAACATTAATATAATGATCGAGATTCTGATCCTTCTTAAAACTTTTCGATTCCTTATCAAGGCTGTAATGGATTAAAAAACTTCAATTATACAATTAAAACGGCACTTTTTTGTGAGCAAACGAAAAAATGTTAGAATTATGATGCGTGCAATTGTTAAAAATCCTGATACTTTATGAATTAATCTAAACACGAATCTTTCTTATTTCTCTATTTACTGAAAAGAAATAATTAAAGGTTTAAAAAATTCAGGAATAAATCTTCCTGATAACGTCTTTATTTTTTTCTAATACCACCTTACGCCTCAGACTTAGTTTTGGTGTCATTTCGCCGGTATCAATCCCCCATTCAGCTGGCAGCAATTCAAACTTTTTTATCTGCTCCACATGATTGAAAAACTGGTTGTATTTTTCGATCTCTTTTGCGTAAAGCTCATGAACAAGAGGATTACTTACCATTTTTTTATTATCACTGCAATCAATATTATTTTGAGTGCACCAGGTTTTTAAATTGGAGAAAGCGGGAACAATCAGTGCTGTTACAAACTTTTCACCAGCGCCCACAACCATTATATTTTCTATCAAATTTGATTCTTTCATTTTATTTTCAATCGCTACCGGCGCCACATATTTGCCACCACTGGTCTTGAAGATTTCTTTTTTGCGATCTGTTATTTTTAAAAATTTTCCGTCTATCAAAGTTCCTATATCTCCTGTTTTGAACCATTCGCCTTCCATTGCTTCTGCTGTCAATTCCGGATGTTTGTAGTATCCCATCATGATGTTTGGACCTTTGCATAATATTTCTCCATCCTCTGCAATTTTTACTTCTACGTTATTGATGAGCGGGCCTACCGTTCCAAACATTCTTCCCTCTTCCTGGAAACGGTTCACGCTGATAACCGGTGAAGTTTCAGTAAGTCCATAACCTTCCATAACAGGAATTTTAGCAGCGGTGAAAATGCGTATAAGCCTTACCTGGCACGCTGCTCCGCCACTTATGATACATACGATCTTACCTCCTAAGGCTTCACGCCATTTATTAAAAATCAGTTTGTTGGCAATGGCTAATTGGATGTTATAAAATAATCCCTGGTTTTTATTTATCTCATACCTGGAAGCAAGACCATGTGCCCAAAAAAATAATTTCTTTTTGATACCAGTCAGTTCTTCACCCTTCTTCATAATTTTTTCATACACTTTTTCCAACAAGCGCGGCACGGTAGTAAACATTTCGGGCGCGATTTCTTTCAGGTTTTGCGGAATCGTATCCATGCTTTCAGCAAAAAATACAGATGTTCCGCGAAAAAGATATAAAAAACTTACCATCCGCTCAAAAATATGATTGAGTGGTAAAAAACTGAGCGCTTTAAAATTTTCACCCGGTGGAAAACAAGGCATACTATCAAGAACATTGCTTACAATATTTTTGTGCGAAAGCATTACGCCTTTTGGCGTTCCTGTTGTTCCAGATGTATAAATTATTGTTGCCAGATCTTCATATTTTATTTTGTCTGAAATGTTTTTTATTTCGCCTAAAATATTTTCTGTTAATGGCAACAGCATTTCTTTCCAATGTTTGACATCATGAATTTTTTCGAAAGAAACGATCTCTTTAAACTGTGGAAGATTTGTTTTTATATGACTGACCTTTTCATACAGACTCTGATCATTTACAAAAATTATTTTCACTGCCGCATCTTTCAAAATAAACTCCAGATCTGTTTCGCTCACCGTTGGATAAATGGGAATCAGGATCCCGCCAACTTTCTGAACTGCCAGATCCAGCATTACCCATTCCGGACGATTTTTAGAAATAACCGCTACTTTATCGCGGCCTTGTTCAGTAAAATCTCCGGGAGAAATACCGGCATACAACAAGCCGGAACTTAATTTATTTACAATCTCCGAAACCTCAACAGTGCTGTATTCTTTCCATTCATTATTTTCCTTTCCGGCAAGCATCGTTCTTGATGGCGCATCTTTTATATGAATATCAATACAATCAAATAATCGTGTGGGGCCACTCATAATTTGCTCTTTTAAATGCAATTTTTCTTAAACTTTATCAATCGTCCTAAATTAGCAATTAAATAATAAACAAGTTTGAAAAAATATAAGAATCAAAAAAAATCAATGATAATACTGGCCCGGAGGAATCTTAAAAATTCTTCCCGATTGAAAATCTTTCAAACTCTGCATTTCGGCTGAATGATTGCTTGCCCAACTTTGATAAGCTGCAAGATTTTGGGAAGCGCCAAATATCCATTGATTGTAAGCTGGAAACAGACCCTGTTCCAGCAGGTTTTCCTGTAATTCAAAAAGACGGAAGGGAAATTTTTCAGCGTAATTTTTATTCCATTCGAGCATAAACCGGGTCCGGATCATTGTCAACGTTTCAGCATTAATACCGCGTATCACTACATCATTTTGTTTGTTCATACAGGTTAAAAAAGCAATTTCAAATGCATTTTTGTCTTTTGTATTTTACAAAAGATCCGGATCGGCAAAAAGCTTTTTATAACCATCCAGTAAAATATCTTTTATCTCTGCGGTACGTGAGGTAAATGATTCAATATTGATAAAAATTTCGCCGTAAAGCAGGCACCACACTTTTGATTTTGAAAAGTCTGTATAGTAATAATATTTGCAGGCGTTGTAATAATTGTTGCCATAAGACGGATCCATTTCAATACCTTTTTCCCATTGTTTAATCGCGGCCGGATCATGTTTATACAAAAGCATTTCTCCATAATCATTATACAATCCGCCGCTTTTGGGATATTCTTTTATCGCTCTTTTATAAATTTTTTCCGCTTCTTTATCATTTGATAAAGCGCGGTAAAAAGTGGCCGTAAGTTGATAAGTCTGATCGTCGGCATTATTATTATCTACAAATGGCTTGATCGTATTGAGCGCCTTTTCATTTTCTTTTTGCAAATAATAGGTCATGGCCAAATCTTTTGCAATACCAAGGTTTTGAGGATCCTGTTGAAATGCTCTTGTAAGGATCAGCGTGGCATTTGCGTAATCGCCCTGCCGCATAAATGCCTTTGCATTTTCATGAAGGGTAGTTACGTCATCCGTTTGCGCAAAAACGTTGAAAACAAGAGTACAGAAAATAATTGCAAAGAAGATTTTTTTCATCGGGTAAAGATAAAATACTTTATCTGCTGAAATCTTTATAAAAACAAAAAATAATTATAGAATGAAAAGCAGATTACTGTTGACGTATTGTGATAATTTTCATAGGCCGTTGCCCTATTCTAAAAAATGGCTCCCTTCAGGGCTAGTTAAGACAATAAGAAATCAACCAACAATTATTCAGAAAAATCGATCAGGCAATAAGATGCGTTAAAAGACCGTCTCTCAATTTAGGTTCAAACCAGGTGCTTTTTGGAGGCATGATATTGTTGCTATCAGCAATATCAAATAATTGCTGAATCGTTACAGGATACAGGCTGAACGCCACTTTCCATTCGCCGCTGTTTACTCTGTCTTCAAGTTCGCTTAAACCCCTGATGCCGCCAATAAAATCAATTCTGGTATCCGTGCGTTGATCTTTTATTCCTAAAACAGGCTCCAATAAATTGTTTTGCAAAATGGTAATATCTAAAATTCCAATCGGATCAGTAGAAAAAGTACCATCAAGTGCAGCCAGCTGATACCAATGGTGATTCAGATACATTCCAAATTCGTGTGGTTCATTTGGTGCAAAGGCTTTTGAAACCCTTATTACAGAAAAATTCTTATTGAGTTTATCAAAAAATTCTTCTTCTGACAAGTCGTTTAAATCTTTTACAACACGGTTGTAATCCATTATTTTCAATTGCGAAGCCGGAAATAGCGTAGAAAGAAAATGGCCTGCTTCTTCATTATCTGCTAAAACATACTTCACTTTTGCAGCGGATGCTACCCGGTGATGCCCATCAGCAATATAAGTAGCATCTACTTCGCTTTTAAAAATTTCTGTTATGCGGTCAATGACTTTTTCATCGCTTATTACCCAAACTGTATGTTGTACATGATCATCCGCAGTGAAATTATAAATCGGATTTTTAGCAGTACCTTTTTCAAGGATATCATTCATTTCGTCTACATCTCTAAAAGCAAGAAAAACATTCCCCGTTTGGGCGCCGGTTGCTTTGATGTGATTAATTCTGTCTTGTTCCTTTTCAGGACGGGTAAGTTCATGTTTTTTGATCAGTCCTTCTTCATAATCAGTGACAGAACTGCAGCAAACCAAACCTGTCTGTGTTTTGTCATTCATCGTTAACTGATAAATATAGTAACAAGGCTTGCTTTCGCTAAAAAGCACGGAACGGCTTATAAAAGCATCCAAGTTTTCTTTTGCTTTTTGGTAAACTTCGGGGCTGTGAACGTCAATATTTGCAGGAAGATCAATTTCACTTTTGGTAATGTGCAGAAATGAATAAGGATTTCCTTCAGCTTCCACTTTTGCTTCCCTGGTGCTCAAAACATCATAAGGACGTGAAGCCACTTGTTTGGCAAACTGCGCTTCCGGACGTAACGCTTTAAAAGGAGAAATAGATATCATGTTGCTTTATTGTGCCTTAAGCGGCAAGAAAATTTTTGTAAGGATTGCAAATATAAATCAATCAAAGAAATAATTTCTGTTTTGAAAATAATCGCTTTTTTGACACAAATTACACATATTGCCGCGAATTATTAATTCAGAAGATCCCCTTTTGTAACAAACTTTTGAGATAAAAAAAAACGATTTACCAACAGAAATTACAAGAGAATTCTTAGTTAAAACCCGTTTCTACTCACGCGGTAAAAGAATAAATACCAGGAAATCTTTTTCGTTAAAACTGACCAATTTCATAAATGATATACTATTATTAACCGGTTATTTCTCGTACCTATCTTCTCTCCTGCTGCCCGAATAAAGTTCGTATTCCAGTAAACGGCAATCAATTTTACCATTATAAAATTCAGTCTTACGTTTTGGTTTCAATCCAATCTTTTTTGCAAGATTCAGATTGCCGGTAAAAACGTAGCCCGTATATCCCTTGCATTCTTTCTTCATGAAATCGCCGATGCGTGCATAAGTTTGTTCAAGTTCAGCTTCATCACCCATTCGTTCTCCATATTCCGGATTTAGAAAAACAATTCCGTTTTCATTTTCAGGAACATTGGTTGCAGCAAAATCACAAACGTCAAATTGAATAAAATCCGCTACTCCTGCTGCCCCGGCATTTATTTTAGAAATATTAATGGCATCCTCAGATACATCTGTTGCAATAATCTTTAAGCCAGGAATCCATTTTATTTCATCACATAATTCTTGTTTTTCTTTTTTGAAAAATTCCTGGTCAAAACCGAGGATGTGCATAAATCCATAACTATCTCTGAACAGGCCTGGACAACGGTTTGTGGCAAGCATTGCCGCTTCAATTGCCAATGTGGAAGAACCACACATCGGATTTATGAAAGGAGATTTCCGGTTCCAGTTTGTAGCAAGTAAAGTTGCTGCGGCCAGCGACTCCATCATAGGTGCTTTGCCCGGAATTTTTCTATATCCATGTTTTGATAAAGTTTCGCCTGAAGTGTCAATAAAGACTTCGGCATAGTCGTTTTTCCAAAATAAATTAATCACCGTTTTGTTCAACTCAGCGCCGGAATCAGGCCGGGCATTAAACCTATTTCTGAAACGATCTGCGATCGCATCTTTGACTTTTACATTCGCAAACAAAGAATTATTTATTGAAGGGGTGTTTACATTGCTCGTTATTGAAAAGTATTTATCCTTTGGAATAATGGATTCCCATTGAATTTGAGAAACTACATCGTACAATTCATCAGCGTTGTTACACGAGAAAGATTTCAAAGAATACAAAACCTGGCTTGCGCATCGAAGACGTAAATTCAAATTGATACAATCATTTAATGTTCCGTTTATTTCTATTCCTGTTTGAAAAAGACGGCAAATTTTAAATCCTAATTCTGTAGTTTCCTTTTGAAGAAAAGGCGTTAAACGTTTACTGCAAGTGATGATGATATGACTGGGCTTATTAAAAGATTGCATAAGCAAACATAAACCCTATTTGCTGAAATGAAAACAAACTAAACTTTTAGCGTCTTATTTATAAGACTTAAATTTAATTCACAGAAGCCCATCTTAATTTCATTAATGCGTGCTGGGTATTTTTTATCAATGAATGTGTCATTGCTTTTACGCGCGGCATGTGGATAACTCTTGCTGATTCCGGAATGATATGCACGTCATTCATTAGTCTATTTATAACAACGTCGTCATATACTTTTGCGATTTCGCACGCTTTAAAAAAATCAGAATGCATTCCCATGCTTTCGAGAACCATTGGAACATTTTCGTATTCCGGATAGGCAGAAAACCTTTTCACAAAATAAAAAGTTTTACCATTGATTTGCTTTGTATAAGCGCTATAAATGTTTTCCATGATTTCCTGTTTTGAAGGTTATACAATCTGGTTTCAAGATTTTAGTGGGATGTTTAGAATCCAATTAATCTTTTCAATAAAATTTGATGCCATTAATTCAAAAATGGTCAATCAGAGGAAGGATCGAGGTGCTTTCAAGGGGATAATGGAATTGTATTCGTTTGTATAATGAATTCAGGCTTTGAATTGTTATTAAGCGCGTTTTGTGTTTAAAGAAATTTTAGACCACTGTTGAAAAATATCTACAAACGATAATTAATTTTAGTCAAAAACTAAATACATTTAGTCATTCAGAGGAAGAATTATATCGTAAAAAGCGAAGAACAAACCGGTTCTCTTTTCACGGGGAAGTATTTCAGAGGATTAAAGGAAAATGTAATTGGGGTGTGAAACCGGATGTAAAAATATATCTCCGCTTCCCTATTTGCAAGTAATTTTGAAAATAGTTATTCACATTTAGCCAATGGGAAAAAATAAATTAAAAAAAAGGTGGTTAACAGTAAGCGAACTTATAACATAGATTTTACTTTTATTTTTTTACCGCGCTATCGTTGAAAAGTAGTCCTGTTTGAAAATGGTTTGGACCGCGGCAAATTTTATCTATCGTTACCAAATTATTTTTTCAATCCTAAAGTTTCTTTAATCATTTCTATTCGTAAAGAGTGTGAATAGTACGGCAATGAAATTAAAATATAAAACGCCCTTATTTATTGGTTTGCTGATAAAAGAAACAAGAAAATTACGTTGTGAGAATCAGTTCACTTTCTTTTTTTATTTTTTCCAAAAATTTGGAGAAACAATTTTTAATATTTAGGTTTGCGCAATAAAAAAACAAAAGATCCGACCCAACGAAAAGACCTTTATAGTTTGCCTATTTACCCTGATCCCGTTCCTAAAAAAAAATCTTCCTTTTTACAATAAATTAACTGTATATCTGTTTATACAGGAGTTATAAAATTTGATTATGACCAGATTTTTTTTAGGCTTTTTCAGTATTATATTCGCAGTACTTCTTTTTACTTCTTGTGCCAATACGAAAAAAGTCGTTTATTTTAATAATGTTGCTGATGCTACCTTTGCAGGTTCCAATGCGGAAAAGCAAACCCCTATTGAACCGAATGACATTTTGAGCATTACGATAAGCAGTGCGAACGCAGAAGCTTCTGTTCCATTTAATTTACAAAACAGTAACATCAGCAGGGCTACTACCGTTACCGGCAGTAATACCGAATCGGGGGGGTACCTGGTGAATGTAGATGGTACTATAGATCTACCTATACTTGGAGCCGTAAAGGCAGCCGGTCTTACCAAAGAGGAGTTAAAAAATAATATTACAAATCTCATTTTATCGCAAAAGCTGCTGGTAAATCCAATTGTAGATATTCGCTATTTGAATTATGAAGTGACAGTACTGGGAGAAGTAGCGAAGCCAACAGTTATTACCGTTCCGAATGAAAAAATATCTTTGCTTAAAGCTATTGGTTTGGCAGGAGATTTGACGATTTACGGAAAAAGAACTAATGTTTTATTGATAAGAGAGGAGAATGGGAAAAAGATAACGAGACATATTGATCTCACCTCGAGCGACTTCTTTAATTCCCCTTATTATTATCTTCAACCAAATGATGTAGTATATGTGGAACCGAATAAAACAAAAATAGCTACCTCGGGAAGATCGCAGCAATTTTTGCCGATCATATTCAGTGCTTTATCGGTAGTAGCCATTGTTTTAGACAGGATATTGAGATATCCATAATAATTTTAAAATGCAAACTGCAAAAAATAGAATCCCTGAGGAAGATAATGACAGCATGATACAACAGTTTGTATCAAAGTACCTTCCTTACTGGCCACTTTTTCTTTTAGCGATTGTTGTTGCATGTGGTTTAGCTTATGCCTATCTTAAATACGCTACTCCTATTTATCAAGCGACAGCAACGATAATTATCAAAGATGAAAAAAAGGGCAATGAAGAATCAAAACTGGTAGAATCGCTTGATCAAATTTCTTCTAAAAAAATAGTGGAAAATGAAGTAGAGATCCTTCAATCCCGTAAATTGATGGAAGATGTTGTGAGAGAGTTGTCGTTATATGCAGCTATTTATGAAAAAAATGATGCGAGAACAGTTTTAGCCTATACTACGTCTCCGATAACAGTTACTGCACTTTATCCTGATTCGCTTTCCTACTTCCCAGAAATAGATTTCAATTATGATTCGACAAAAAAGCAAGTTACCTTAAACAACAAATATAATTACCCTCTGAATGAATTTGTTTCTACTCCATTTGGACAATTAAAATTTATTCCTAATCAATCTTACAGTAATAGTAAAACACCTCATGGCCAATTATTTTTTTATCTGATTGATGTAAAATCTATCGCTCCTTCTTTTTTAACTGGATTAAAGGCTGCTCCAGCCAGCAAGTTATCTTCAATCGTCGACTTAACTTATCGGGATATAAATCCGTTAAGAGCTGAAAATATTTTAAATCAATTAATTAAGGCTTACCAACAATCCGCCAATGAAGAGAAAGATGCCCTTGCAAGCAATACGCTCACTTTCGTAACCAACCGTTTAGCGCTTGTATCTCATGACCTCGACTCTATTGAAAAAAGAATCCAACAATTCAAATCAGGAAATCGTGCAGTTGACATCAGTACCCAAGGACAATTATTTTTACAAAATGTGAGCGCCAATGATCAAAAGCTGGGGGATGTCAATACACAAGTTGCCGTTTTAGACAAAGTAGAGGATTTTGTAAAATCAAATAACAACAG
>JBQCFI010000551.1:0-3304 GCA_051959325.1 Ginsengibacter sp.
TAGCTCAGTGAATGAGGTGAAACTCGCACTGCACGCGGGTTTCCCAGCTGATAAGATTTTGTACACTTCCAATGGAATTGCTTTTGATGAAATTGAAGAAGCAAAAAACCTGGGAGTACACATTAACATCGACAGTCTTTCTAACCTGGAAAAATTTGGAAAAAAGTTTGGCCATTCATATCCCGTAGGAATCCGTTTGCGTCCCAATATTTTAGCAGGAGGAAATCTAAAAATTTCCACCGGACATGATAAAAGTAAATTCGGAATTCCGGTTGATCAGTTCGAAAAAATTATTGAGTGTGTTGAAAAAAACAATCTCTTCATCCAGGGTTTGCATATCCATACCGGAAGTGAGATCAAGGATGCAGACGTTTTTGTAAAAGGAATTGAAAAGCTTTTTGACATCATTCCTCATTTTAAAGAACTGGAATTTATAGACCTTGGCGGAGGTTTTAAAGTTCCTTACAAAGAAGGCGATTCAGAAACCGATATCCATCTGCTGGCGCAAAAAGTAAAAGAAGCATTTGCCAATCATCCAAATCCAAGGCATTTGCAAATCTGGTTTGAACCGGGAAAATTTATAGTAAGCGAGGCAGGATATTTTATTACCCAGGTAAATGTTTTAAAGAAAACTTCGTCAACAATTTTTGCAGGCGTAAACAGTGGTTTCAATCATCTGATCCGGCCTATGTTTTATAATTCTTATCATAAAATTGAAAACATAAGTAATGAAACTGGTCCTAAAAAAATATATACCGTTGTAGGCAACATTTGCGAAACTGATACATTTGCGGAAGACAGGGAAATCAATGAAATTAAAGAAGGTGATTACCTCGTCTTTTATAATGCCGGGGCGTATGGATTTGAAATGTCTTCTAATTTTAATTCACGATTAAAACCTGCGGAAGTAATGGTAAAAAATGGGACGCCGGTATTGATAAGAAGAAGAGATGTCTTTGAGGATTTATTGAGAAACCAATTGCCAGCCGAGTAACAGTTAGAAGGCTTTGAATGCTATGGAGCGTTCGGAAAATAAAAATCTGCGATATTTCTTTGTTTATTGAAATGGCAGAAAGATAAATAAAATAGTTATGGAAAAGATAGTCATTGTTGGTGGCGGCGTAAACGGGCTTTGTGCTGCTTATTATTTGCAAAAAAGTAACTGTGAAGTAACCGTTATTGATAGCGGTGATATTTCTAATAATTGTTCTTTTGGCAACATGGGTTTTTTATCGCCAAGCCATTTTGTGCCGCTTGCTTCTCCAGGAGTTATCTCTGAAGGATTAAAGTATATGCTGAGCAGCACCAGTCCTTTTTACATCAAACCAAGACTGAATCTACCTTTCATTCAATGGGCGTTAAAATTTTATCAAAACAGCAATGCAAAAACTGTCGAAAAAAATTCACCGCACCTAAGTGAATTATTAAATTTAAGCCGCCGCCTGATGAACGAAATCAGAGATGATATTGGTGATGTATTTGACATGGAAGAAATCGGCTGCATGATGATGTGTCATTCACAAAAAGCGTTTGAAGATGAATTGAAACTATTGGAAGGAGCTAAAAAGTTTAAACTTGAAGTGGAAGTTTTGAATCGGGAAGAATTGCAAAAACGTGAGCCGGATGTTGAATTAGACATTTATGGGGCGTTACTTTTCAAAGATGACGCGCACATTCATCCGGGCAAGTTTATCGTTGCCATGAAGAATTATTTAGAAGAGAATGGCGTCAATTTTCAATTGAATACAACGGTAACCGGGTTTAAAAAGAATCATAAAAAAATAGAATCAGTAATTACCGATAAAGGAACTTTTACCGCAGATGAAATTGTACTGACCGCTGGAAGCTGGCTGGCAAAAGTGGCTAAGTTGGCCGGAGTTAAATTATTACTTGAAGGAGGAAAAGGTTACAGCTATACTTATGAATACGTTGAAAAAAATATTCGTTATCCGGCAATTTTAGTAGATGGCCGGTGTGCTGTAACTCCATGGCACCAAATGCTTCGTATCGGTGGCACTATGGAATTCACCGGTATCAATGACAACGTTTTAATAAAAAGGATGGAAGGAATATTTAATTCTGTAAAAAAATTCTATCCTGGTTTAAAAATTGAATTTCCGCCAAAAGATCAAATCTGGACCGGCCTTCGTCCGGTATCTCCGGATGGGTTGCCCTATTTGGGTAAAGCGCCGGATTTGGAAAATCTTTTGATTTCCGGTGGGAATGCGATGTTGGGAATTTCTGAAGGTGCAGCCGCAGGCCAGATCATTAGTGATATTATTGAAAAAAGAAGTACACCAATTGATATCAGTGCGTTTAAAGTCGGAAGGTTTTAATGCCTGCTACTATCTTTGAAATTTGGCTTTATCCTGTGCTATTTTTTCTTTAAACATTTGATTAAATTTTTCATTCGCTCCTTTCATAATAATGATCAGCGAACCATGTTCTCTTGCATAAGGATGGGTGATGCTATCATAGACAACAGCAGATTGAAAATCTTTTATAAAAGGATGCTGCATTTCCTGCTGATCATCTGTAATCAACAATAAGTTCTCAATATGAACACTATCCGGAAGCCAATATAAAAAGCTGGCGTTATTACTGTAAACAGTCGGGAAGTTGTATTTTCTTCCATAGTAATTGATCGCTCCTGCCTGTCCATAATTATCAGCAAAAATGAAGGTGCTCTTTTTTTCTTCTTCGCTTAATGATGAATAAGCTTTAACCGTCTTTTCTGCCATTTCTTTCCATCCAAGCATATCACCAAAATCCTGTGGTAACGGATGATCTTTTAAATCTTCCCATTTCAAAAAGCCTGTTTTTTCAATGTGTTTTGATTCATAATACGCCGCTAATTTTTCCGGTTTATAAATAGGCAAATACAAAGGAACCAAAGGAATTCCGAGAGCAAATGGAATTAGGAGAAAGACAAACTTCCAAACGTTGGAATGCTTTACAGCAAAGCGTTCCAGCTGTATTGCACCAAATGCAAATAAGACAGGATAAACTCCTAATGAATAATAATTTTTTCCCTGGAAATAAAGCAAAATCAGGATCACTAATAAATATGCCCAGGCAAAAACACGATATTTGCCCTGTTCTTTAAAAATAAGAAAATACAAACCAGCAATCCAGATAAAAGCTACGGGCAGATTCATCAGTAACTGGTCAATCAAAAAACCAACAGGACTTACATATTGCAATTGAAACTGGTGTAACTCGCGCATGTGCTCAATTACAGGAAAACCATGTCGGAATTGCCATAACAGGTTGGGAAGAAAAATTAAAAAGCCAATTAGCGAGG
>JBQCFI010000552.1:0-12575 GCA_051959325.1 Ginsengibacter sp.
GAAAACTTCCGGTTACACCAATGGATCTGCCGCAAAGCATTTCTGTTATCAACCAAAGCGTGATTAAAAATCAGCAATCGCAGCGCCTGAGTGATGTGATTAAAAATGTAAACGGCGTTTATCTTTCTTCTACACGCGGCGGTGTTCAGGAAACTTTTGCAGCACGCGGCTACCGCATGTCGGACGATAATATGTATAAAGATGGAGCAAGAGTAAGCGCTGCTGTGATGCCCGAAATGAGTTCACTGGAGAGCGTAGAAATTTTAAAAGGAAGCGCTGCGATTTTATACGGAAGTGTGGCGCCCGGTGGCATCATCAACATGGTTACAAAAAAACCAAAGTTTGATTTTGGTGGCGATGTTTCTATCAGAATGGGAGGCTATGGCTTGATAAAACCAACCTTTGACATTTACGGTCCATTGTCTCAAAGAATTGCCTTCCGTGTGAACGGAACTTATGAAACTGAGAACAGTTTCAGAGATGAAGTTCGTTCCAAAAGATATTATATCAATCCTTCGCTTCTTTATAAGATCAATGACAAAACAAGTTTGCTGGTGCAGGCACACTATCTGAACAGCAACTTTACACCAGATTTCGGAACCGGTTCTTTAGACAACACGATCATTCCGCATCTTCTGCGAAATACTTTCCAGGGAGTGAGCTGGCAATATAATAAAATCAGTCAAACGAATGCAACCGCGCAATTGAAACACAAGATCAATGATTCATGGTCAGTGAATGCAAACGCTTCATGCGATGTTTACAGCAGGAATTATTATTCAACAGAAAGAATACAAGCTGCGGCAAATGGCGATTGGGCGAGGCCTTTGAACAGGATCCAGTCACAGGACAAATATCTCTCAGGACAAATCAACCTTACCGGCAAATTTAAAACCGGCATTATTGGGCACACGCTTCTGGCAGGAATAGATGTCGACCGAGACATGACTACCAATTTCGCTTTTGACAATCCAAAAGTATACGACACCATCAATATTCTGGATCATTCCAAATTCGTTGCAAGAACTAATATTCCTGCCGCCTCAAAAATCTCCGAAACAGAAACACCTGTGAATCGTGCCGGCGCTTATGTTCAGGACCTGATCAGCATTTCGAATAAAATAAAATTGCTGGCAGGTGTAAGATGGTCAATTCAAAAAGCAGAAGCGGTACAAACAATCGATTTGAAGAAAGATACTACTGTAAAAGGTGAGCCAAAAACCGATAAAGCCTTTTCTCCGAGGTTCGGAATTGTTTATAAAATTTTTACACATACAGCGCTGTTTGTCAGTTATTCCAATTCATTTTCTGTCAACAAAGGAACCGATGCTTTTGGAAACGCGCTTGCTCCTTCTATTATCGATCAATATGAACTGGGTGTAAAAAATGATTTTATCAATGGCGCACTTTCTGTAAATATCACTGCCTACCGAATTATCAATAACAATCTTGCTCAAACCGCTCCGTTTGCAGCAGATGGTGTTACTCCCAACAACAATACTTCGTTCCAGGAACTAACCGGTCAAACCACCAGCGATGGAATTGAACTGGATATGTCAGGTCATCCCGTAAAAGGTCTTGACGTGATCGCAGGATACAGTTACAACAATATGCGCTATACAAAAACACCTGATACCAAAGGAAGTTATGTAGAAGGAGAAAGACTCGTGGGAACGCCGGCACATACCGCCAATGGAACTATATTTTATCCTTTTGACAGTAACTTAAAAGGCTTCAAAATCGGCGCTTCTGTGTTTTATACAGGCGATAGATTTGCGGGATGGAACAATACAAAAGACCAGGCTCAGAATTATTCAAGATTGATCCCGGTAAGTGGCTTCACAACCCTTGATATTTCGGCAGGCTACACTTATACGATGTTTTCTTTACTCGCAAAACTGGGCAACGTGACCAACACTTATAATTTTTATGTTCATGAAAATTATAGCATTAATCCGATTGCCCCGCGTCAATTGATTGCTACAGTGCGATATAAGTTTTGAATAGAACTGTATAAATAAGATACCAGAAAGTCAGACTATATGCTTAAATCCATCTTCTGACTTTCCTTTTATAATCGAGGTAAGCTTGATTGAATTCTCTTTCCAGGTATTTCTCCTCCTTTTTAATTACATATTCCTGGATGATTAAAATCAACACAGGCAACAAAATGATATGCCACCAGTTTCCAAAAAAACACGTAAAACCGAGGTATAAAAAAATTAAACCAAAATACATCGGGTTGCGGGTAAACTTATAAACTCCTGTTTGCTGAAGCGATGAAGCAGGTTTTACAGTTATCAGAGTGTTTCCTGTTTGTATAAATTTCCATGCACCTTGCATACTAAAGTATGCTCCGGCAACAAAAAAAATAATGCCCGCGGTTTTTACTCCATCATGGTTGAAGAAAGAATTGCTGATTGCAATTATTTTTTGAAGAAAATAAGCGATAAAAAATATCAATAAATAAATGATTGGCGGTGGTATATACACTCCCGGATGGTCTTTTTTCATTTTTAATATTTTTAGAAAATGATTCAGTAAATATCATTTCATTAAAAAAGAAAAACAAGTTGCTTTTTCCGCTAAAGGTCGGAATAAGAATCCGCATTATTTATTTGCTTACTGAAGTTATCATATTTTAAATATCTTCAAGCCAGCAAGTTCGTAGATCAGTAAATTAACCTCATCAACCAAACTTCTCTCTCCATTTCAGCATTCCTCCGGTTAAATTTTTTGCATTGCTAAAACCTAGCTGCTCCATGATTAAAGCGGCCTGTCCACTTCTGTTGCCACTGCGGCAATAGAAAATCACTTCTTCATCCTTTAAATTTTCAAGTTCTTCCGTTTGCATCGTTTGAATTTTTCCTAACGGAATTGCTATACCCCCAATATTAAATTCCGCAGTTTCCTCAGGTTGGCGCACATCTACCAGGTTCAATTTCTCTCCTGCATCCAATCTTTTTTTTACTTCATCAACAGAAATATTTGTCATAAATGTTTATTTTATTAAATGTAAGGTATCAGTTTTTAGGGTATCAATTACGGGTCTTTCTACCTGTATCCAGATGTCCATGGTTTGTCCGGGTTGGATGTACGCGGGAGTAGTTCCATATGCATATTCCTCAGGATTTTGCTTAAAAATAAATGCATTCGCGGTATCTGTAACATTTCCTGAAGTGAGAATCGCAGCGAGGATAATTCCTTTCGCCTGCAGAAGCGCTTTGGCATCTGCAACCGTCATTCCAACGAGCTCAGGTACCGGAATTTTTTGAGCTTCGAGGCCTGCGCCAATTACTAAATCAACCGCAGAACCCCATCTTATTTTTGAGCCGGCAGTAATTTTTTTACCCTGATAATTTTGTTCCAAAACAGAGCCCTTCATAAAATCTGCACGCATCGTTGTGTCGCCTAATTTTAAATGATTCTTGGCTAATTTGTCCAAAGCAAAACGATAACTCAATCCTTCCAAATGTGGCATATCAATCATGGGAAGCGTGGTAGGATTTACATTCAAAAAGACGGTACGATTTACTTTTACCGTAGCGTCTGCATCTGGCAATTGCTTTTTGACCGTATTCAAAGGCATGCTGTCGTTATACAATGAATCTGTAATTATTACATCAAAGCCTTCTTTTTCCAAAAGGTTTACTGCATCATCTACATTTTTGCCGGTTACTGAAGGCACTTTCAGATATTCTCCATGATGAGTGAGCCAACCAAGGGATTCAAAAAATAAAAAACCCACCAGGAAAACCAAAATAATGGCTGCCAACAGGTTTACAAAAAAACTTTGTCTAGCAATAAATTTAAACACGTTAAAATTATAAGTGAAAAAATAAGTCGTGCAATTTAATAAATTTATACAGGTAAACATTCCTGTATGAGCGCTGTATAGAAATCCATCAGACTCCAGCCCATCGCGGCTACTTGCTGTGGAACAAGGCTTGCCGCGGTTTGACCCGGTACCGTGTTTATTTCCAGCATATAAGGTCGGCCTTCTTCTTCATTGTAAATGAAATCAATCCTGACGATACCGCGGCAATTAAAAATTTGATAAATTTTTACTGCTTCCGATTTTATCTGCTGCGCAATCCTTTCATCCACTTTTGCAGGAGTGATTTCTTCACTTGCACCATAATATTTTGCTTCATAATCAAAAAAATCTTTTTTGGAAATGACCTCTGTAATAGGCAAAGCAATAATTTTTCCCTTTGATTGAAACACACCAATAGTAAATTCACGGCCTTTGATAAATTCTTCTACCAAAACCTGTTCATCTTCTTTAAATGCTTTTTCAATCGCTGCCCCTAATTCCTCTGAGGCCGAATTCACTTTGCTCATTCCAATGCTGGAGCCGCCGTTGTTCGGTTTTACAAACACCGGAAATTTCAAATTTTCAACAATTTCATTTTCGTTTTTAAAATTACTTTTAAATAATAAAATGGATTTCGCCACTTTTATTCCTGCAAAAGAAGCGACCGCAACGGTATATCTTTTATTAAAAGTAAGCGCAGAAGTAGCGCAATCACAGGAAGTGTAAGGAAGGTTCAATATGTCAAAATATCCCTGAAGTTTTCCGTCTTCACCGGGAGTACCATGAATGCCAATTAAAACCGCGTCGAACTGTATTTTTTCGCCACTAACTGTTATGGAAAAATCATTTTTATCGACGTCAATTTTCTCGTCTCCATGAATATAAAACCAACCTTGGGGAGTGATATCAATTTTATAAGAATCAAACTTGTCGGGGTCGATATTCTTCTCAATTGTTTTTGCAGATTGATAAGATATTTCGGCTTCGCCGGAATATCCTCCGGTAACAAAAGCAATTTTGGGTTTCATAAAAGAGTAGAATTTGTTTTTTGTAAAATAAAAGCAATTTTTAAAATAAGGGAATATTTCTTGGATATAATTTTTTATTCTTTTATCTGAAATGAGTTTAGCAAGGGAAATTAAAATCCGCTTATTTATTTGTTTACTGAATAACGATATAACAGTTTCTTGCTGAAGCAATAGTGATACTACTTCTTCACTTTGGATTTCATATTTACATTATCCAAAAGCTGCGTTACGCTTTGGTTTAAGATGTCATATTTTTTCTGAAAAAATTCCTTCATTTTATTTGCAGGAAGCTGCAAATTATAAGTTGCGCCGGTGGAAAGTGTGTTATTGAAATCAGGATTGTAACGATTAAAATCCGCCATATCCATGTCGACATTCCTGGCAATTATTTCTGCAATATACCGGCCTGAAACCTCCGTAGAATCTACATCTTTTCTCTCATCTACAGTAAGATGCGCGGCAACCAGACTGCTGTCGTTATCAGAAAGGCTCGAATAATTGAATTTTGAATCAGCCGGATTGCCATCCTTGTTCCCGGTTTCCATGATATAATGCGTTGCAATAAATTTCTTTACATGATTCCTCGATTCTTCCGGCAAATAATATTGCAAATCCCAAAAATTGTGGCTGCCACTTTTTTTAATGGCGTTATAAACTCTTCCCGGACCGCCATTATATGCAGCAATCACCAAAAGCCAATCATGAAGGTCTTTGTACAAGCTCAACAAATATTTTGCGGCTGCATTCGTGCTTTTGAAATAATCGGTGCGGTCATCCTCATTTGAATTTACTTTAAGGCCATATTGCGTTGCAGTATAAGCCATAAACTGCCACGGACCGCGTGCGCCGGCAACAGAAAGTGCATTCGATTTTAAATCGCTTTCAATTACCGCAAGATATTTCAGTTCTTTCGGCAAACCATATTGAACGAGGACTCCGTCTATAAAATTAAAATAAGGCCTGCCGGTTTTGCGCAGGTTCAACAAATAATTCTGATGCCCTTTCAGATAATCCTGCATGTAATTTTCCGCATAAGGATTTACCTGTGAAGCATAAGGCATGGACGAATTGTAAGAATAATTTTTAAACAAATCTTTGAAACCATATTTTGTAACCTCACTCAGATATTCTGTCTTTTTTTTTGCCGGCTTGGCAGAGACAATCACATCATCAATCACCTTATTTTCAATCTTGCTTGACGTATCTATCTTGCCATTTCGGATGGTGGTATCAATAGCTGATTGCAGATTCAGGTCGATATTCGCCATTACAAACACCGGCGATAGCAGCATTAAGATTAAAAATAAAAGTGGCGATTTTTTCATTCGCTAATAACGTTTGTAATTCTTTAGAAGCACGTCAGATAATTCCAGTAAAGTTAGTTCATTATGCTTGTTTGTAAGCACCTGCACACCAAAAGGCATTCCATTGGAATGCTGAAAAAGCGGTAACGAAATCCCGGGAATTCCGGTAAGATTTGCAAAAACAGTATAAATATCAGCAAGATATGCGGCGATCGGGTCTTTTTTCATGCTTCCTGCTTCAAATGCTGTTGTTGGAACAGTTGGTAAAAGAACCGCGTCAAATTTGTTAAAAATTTCTTTAGTCTGCAAGGACAATAAATTTCTTACTTGCTGGGCTTTGGTAAAATAAGCGTCATAATATCCTTCACTCAAAACAAAAGTGCCGAGCATGATTCTTTTTTTAACTTCTTTCCCAAATCCTTTCCCACGATTTTTCTTGTAAAAAGTGGTCAAATCTTCACCATTATTTTCGTAACGATAACCATATCTCACACCATCATAACGGGACAGATTTGAAGATGCTTCTGCAGTAGTAAGTACATAATAAGCAGGAACAATATAATCAATCAAATTAAAATTTATTTCTTCCACGACGTTTCCATCGTTCTTTAAATTCTCTGCTAATTCATATATGCTTTTTTTGATCTCGTCATCAAGACTTTGATGCTCCATTGCATTTTTGAATAAAGCGATCTTATATTTTTTCGATGGAAAATCTAAAGTGAGACTTAGTGATTTTTGTTGATTTACTGTGCTGTCATATTCGTCTTTTCCATTAATTACTTCAAGGAGTTTTGTAACGTCTTCAATATTATTTGCGAAAATTCCTATCTGGTCGAATGAAGAAGCATAAGCAATAAGCCCATGCCTTGATATCGTTCCATAAGAAGGTTTCATTCCCACGATTCCACAAAAATCTGCCGGCTGCCTTACTGAACCACCGGTATCGCTTCCAAGGCTCACCATACACAATCCTGCCTGCACCGCAACCGCCGAACCGCCGGAAGAACCACCGGAAACTTTCGTTTCATCCAATGCGTTTTTTACACTTCCATAAACAGAATTTTCATTGGTGCTTCCCATCGCAAATTCATCACAATTGCAATTGCCAATAATGATGGCATCTTCTGCTAATAACTTTTCAACGGCAGTAGAATTATAGATGGAAACGAAATTTTGCAATATTTTGGAGGCAGCGCCGATCTTGTGGTCTTTGTAGCAAATCACATCTTTTAATGCAACTACAACGCCATGCAATTTGCCACAGTTCTTTCCTGAATTTCTTTTTTCATCTAAAAATTTCGCGCGCGCAATGCTTTCTTCATCATAAACTTCGACAAAAGCATTCAGCCGCACATTTTTTTTTATTTTATCTAAATAAAATTTAACTGCTTCCACGCAGGAAGTTTTTCCTTCAGAAAGTTGTTGCTGGTAAGAGGAAATATTTTGGAAAGAAAACAAAGGGATTGATTTAAAAAGAAAGGTTTAGATGCTCATCAAATATGATGCACACCCAAACCTTTTGATAAAATTAGTTAAAAATTTATTTAGGAAACTGCGTTTCTTTTACTGCTTCTTGTTCAGGTGCCTTAGCTTTATCTTTTTCTTTCATTCCGGCATCTATATCTTTTTTCATGTGTTCTTTGGCATCGTTAAATTCTCTGACACCTTTCCCGATACCACGCATCAGATCAGGAATTTTTCTACCACCAAAAAATAAAAGTACTACCAGCAGAATTAACAGCCATTCCGTGCCACCGGGCATAGCAAACAAAAGTTGTGGATTCAATAATAGAAATGTCATGGTCTTTTTATTAGCTTGTAAAGATAGGCTATTAATCTTTTACTGTCAATTGCAGGTAAATGACCCTAAAGGCGGGAATGTTAATTGGATCTGTTTATTTTAAATACCTTCCACATTTAGCTTTTCCGTTCGCAGCTTGATAAGGAGTAATTCCGCGGGCACAGGAAAACAATATAACAGATAATAAAATAATGATAGGAATGATTTTTTTCATATGAATAAAACGCAAAAGTAGGATATTAGTTTTTTTGCTGTGGCAAAATATAAAAAAAAACCGGAAAGCAAAAGCTTTCCGGTGTATTTATGATTATTTTTTGAAATGTTATTTAATTCTCTTCTCCTTAATTCTGGCGCTTTTACCGCTTCGGTCGCGAAGGAAATACAATTTCGCACGGCGCACCTTACCTACTTTATGCAGTTTGATGCTATCAATATTGGGAGAAAAAAGTGGGAATAAACGTTCAACACCCACGCCATCACTTATTTTACGAACAGTAAAAGTAGCGGTTCCACCTTCTCCCTGGCGCTTAATCACATCGCCTTTGAAACTTTGGATCCTTTCTTTATTACCTTCCTGAATTTTATAATTTACAGTAACGTTATCACCGGCTTTGAACTTCGGTAATTCTTTCTTTGATGTCAATTGTTCGTGAACAAATGCAACTGCATTCATGGCTTTTTATTTTAGGAGTGCAAAGGTAAGGCAATTTTCATAAAATGTACTATTGTTTTTAAAACTTTTTAATGAATCTGTCCAACAAAAGGACAAATAGCAGGCATTTCCATTTTCACATTTCGAATTCTCGATTTTCAAATTACCTTGCTACATTCACTGCTCTCTTTTCCCGGATTACTGTAACTTTTATTTGTCCGGGATAAATCATTTCTGCCTGAATCTTTTGGGCGATTTCAAAGCTTAGTTTATCGCTTTCAGCATCCGTTACTTTTTCTGATTCTACTATCACACGAAGTTCACGGCCAGCTTGTATAGCATACGCTTTTTCTACACCCTGGTAAGTAAGCGCAAGGTTTTCAAGATCTTTTATTCTTTGCAAATATTGTTGCATGATTTCACGACGAGCACCCGGCCTTGCTCCACTCATTGAATCACAAGCCTGAACTACCGGAGAAATAACGTATTGCATTTCCACTTCATCGTGGTGCGCCCCGATGGCATTACAAACGGCCGGATTCTCTCCATATTTTTCTGCCAGTTTCATCCCCAGAAGCGCATGGCTTAATTCTGTTTCTTCATCAGGTACTTTTCCGATGTCATGGAGCAAACCGGCGCGTTTAGCTAGTTTTGGATTCATACCCAATTCTGCGGCCATTATTCCGCAAAGGTTAGCTACTTCTCGGCTATGCATCAATAGATTTTGACCATATGAAGAACGGAAACGCATTTTCCCGACGATTCTTACCAATTCTTTATGAAGCCCATGAATGCCCAGTTCTATTACAGTGCGCTCACCGATTTCCATAATTTGATCTTCAATTTGCTTGCGCGTTTTTTCAACCACTTCCTCGATGCGTGCAGGGTGAATACGCCCATCCGCCACTAACCTCTGCAAAGAAAGTCGGGCAATCTCCCTGCGCAATGGGTCGAAGCAGGAAAGAATTATTGCCTCAGGAGTGTCATCTACGATCAGGTCAACGCCGGTTGCAGCTTCGATAGCACGGATATTTCTACCCTCACGTCCAATGATCGACCCTTTGATTTCATCTGATTCGAGATTGAAAACCGTGATGGCATTTTCAATCGCTGTCTCAGCAGCAGTGCGTTGAATCGTTTGAATGATGATCTTCCGCGCTTCTTTATTGGCACGCAATTTAGCGTCATCCACTATTTCCTGCTGAATGCTGAGCGCTTGTGAATTTGCCTCATTTTTTAACGTTTCGATCAATTGTGCCTTTGCTTCTTCCACAGAAAGGCCGGAAACTTTTTCCAATCTTTTAATGTGCTCTTCCTGGTGTTTCTCCAGTTCGGTGCGCTTGATGTTCACCACTTCAATCTGCCGGTTCAGCGTTTGCTTGATCACCTCATTTTCCTTGATGATCCGCTCTACATTCTGATCCTTTTGATTGATGGCCTGTTCCTTTTGTTTGATGCGATTTTCAGCATCGTTTAATTTTTGATTTCTTTGCAGGACTGCTTTTTCATGCTCAGATTTTAATTGAACAAAATGTTCTTTTGCTTCCAGTTGTTTTTCTTTTTTAAGCGTTTCTGCTTTTGACTGTGCATCGGAAATAATTTGTTGAGCTTGTTGTTCTGCTGTTTCTAAGAGTTGTTTTGTGTTCTTTGCAAATAGTATTTTACCCAGAAAGATGCCTGCAATTAGTGCTACAGCACCCACTAATATTGGGATAAGTTGTTCCATTGTTTTTTAATGATTTTAATTCGTTCATAATCTATAAACCTCTTTAATTACCCTATTTAGAAAAAAACAGGGAAGAAACGAAGATAATAAAATTGCAAGGAAATGAATTATTTATAACATTTTAATTGCACGAAAGATTAAAATGTAAATACAGACGGCTTTAAGGAGGAGTTAAGCTTCTCTTCTACTGGATAAATTTAAAAATAATATACATTGCGATGATCAGTGTAAACCAGAATACAAACATCCATATAATAATTGTTCCTTCTACAGCAGAAACTCTTTTGATTAATTTCTTTTCAAAGTTTACCTGATCTGCCTTTGTTGCAAAGTTATCTTTCAGTTCATTGCGCCATCGATCGATTTCAAGTTTTGTCTCTTCTCCTTTTGCCGTAATATTTTTATCAATTTCACTTTCAATATATTCCATTATTTCATCTGCTTCCTTTTCGCCAAGGCGGCGAACCAGAAAGTTATGAATTTCGGCTGTCGAAATCGAAGGATTATCCATAAAAATATATTATTGATTTACGGTTTGTACTTCTTGATAATAACAGATGCATTGTGTCCTCCAAATCCAAAAGTATTACTTAATGCCGCGTTCACTTCTCTCTTCTGCGCTTTATTAAAGGTGAAATTCAATTTCGGATCAAAAGCGGGGTCATCAGTAAAATGATTAATGGTTGGGGGCACAATATCTTGCGTAACTGCCAGTATGCATGCCAGTGCTTCAATTACTCCGGCTGCTCCCAGGCAATGGCCTGTCATTGATTTTGTAGAACTGATGTTCAGATGATGTGCGCTTTCTCCAAAAACATTCAAAATTGCTTTTGTTTCTGCAATATCGCCCAATGGCGTAGAAGTTCCGTGAACGTTGATATAGTCAATATCTTCAGGTTGCATTCCAGCATCATCAAGCGCTGCGTGCATTACATTTTTTGCCCCAAGTCCATCCGGATGTGGAGCGGTGATGTGATAGGCATCAGCAGATGCACCGCCGCCTGCTATTTCACAATATATTTTTGCGCCTCTTGCTTTTGCATGTTCCAACTCTTCCAAAACCAATATTCCAGCTGCCTCACCCATTACAAATCCATCTCTGTCTTTATCAAAAGGACGTGAGGCGGTCTTAGGGTCATCGTTCCTTTCGCTTAATGCTTTCATCGCATTAAATCCTCCCACGCCGGATTCTGAAATAACAGCTTCACTGCCACCAGTTAAAATGATATCAGCCCTACCCAAACGAATGTTGTCATAAGCGTCAATGATTGCATTGGTACTGCTGGCGCAGGCACTTACAACCGCAAAATTCGGCCCCCGGAATCCATAGCGCATGGAAATTTGTCCTGCTGCTATATCGAGGATCATTTTCGGAATGAAGAAAGGATTAAAACGTGGAGTACCATCGCCGCGCGCAAATTCCATCACGTCATCCTGGAAGGTAGTGATCCCCCCAATGCCACTGGCAAAAATGACTCCAACACGATCAGGGTTTACATTATCTTTATTGATTCCTGCGTCTTTCACCGCTTCGTCGCTTGCTACTAAAGCAAATTGAGTGAAACGATCGAGTTTCCGTGCTTCTTTTCTTTCCAGGTAATCTGTGGGTTCAAAATCTTTAACCTCACAGGCAAACCTGGTTTTAAATTTCGCGCAATCAAATTGTTGGATATAATCAGCGCCGGAAACACCATTGGTAAGACCTTCCCAATATTCAGGAACGTTTTTACCCAATGGCGTTATGGCACCCAATCCGGTTACTACTACTCTTTTTAATTCCATAAGTCTGCCTGCAAAGTTAAAATAAGATGATTACTTAGCATGTTCCTCAAGGTATGCTACTGCTTGTCCTACGGTGGTGATGGTTTCCGCTTGTTCGTCAGGAATTGAAATATTGAATTCTTTCTCAAATTCCATGATCAGTTCTACGGTGTCCAAACTGTCAGCACCTAAATCGTTAGTGAATGAAGCTTCCGGTGTAACCTCTGCTTCGTCAACTCCTAACTTGTCAACAATGATTTTTTTTACTCTTGTTGCAACGTCTTGCATGATTGTAAAGTTTAGTTAATATGGGCACAAAAATATACTTTTTGCGATAAAAAAAAATAATAACTATTTGGAAAAAAATTCATTACGGAAAGATTCAAATTTTCAAGTTAAAATCACGCTATTGCCGGCGTTATCAGGATTTTAAAAATGATTTATTTTTTTTGAATTTTATTTCACAGATGTAAAAACAGTAAT
>JBQCFI010000553.1:0-5447 GCA_051959325.1 Ginsengibacter sp.
TTTAAATTTTGTAAATTTGAAAAGCAATAAAATGAGTTACTATGGAAAGAATCGTAATTGAAGTGGATGATGCGACAGCAAAAAAGTGGCGAAAAGTTTCTCCAAGAATTAAAAAGGAGCTGGAACAAAGTTTCGGGAAACAGATCGATGGAATTTCTGAAAAACTGAAAGAATCGAATTTCCAAAGTTTGCTTGATGACATCCGGGCTGAAGCTGCTAAAAATGGCCTTACAGAAGAAATTCTTCAAAACTTGCTGAATGAAGAATGAACATTTTGTAATTGATACTAATAATCTCGTAAGCGCTTTTCTGTTTGAGTATTCTACTCCTACGCTTGCATATAATAAGGCGAAAAAATTAGGGAAGATTTCGGGAAGCATTGAAACGTTTGACGAACTTTCGGAAGTTTTGGTTCGTTCTAAATTTGACAAATATGTTTCTTTAGAAAAAAGGTTGAAGTTGATAAACGACTTTAAAGAACTATTGATATTTTTTACCGTTTCTGAGAAAATTACTGATTGCCGGGATACCAAAGACAACAAGTTTCTTGAATTAGCAGTAGCGTCAAATGCTTCGTGCATTATAACCGGAGATAAAGATTTACTCGTTTTACATCCTTTTCGCGGAATTTCCATTTTACCCGCTGCTGATTTTTTAAATAAATTTTGATTCATTTTTAGTTATTTAAAACCTGTGATTTTACATATTTTCAGATCATCACTCACTTCTCAAACTCTCCACAGGATTGGCCAGTGCGGCTTTGATCGCCTGGAAACTGATCGTGATCAATGCAATTAAAAGTGCGGCAAGAGTTGTGATCGCAAACACAGACCAACTAATGTGAATCCTGTAGGCAAAACTTTGCAACCACTTATGCATGGCCAGCCAGGCGAGTGGCGATGCGATCAAAACTGCAATGCCAACGAGTTTTAAAAAGTCTTTGGATAACAGGGCCACAATGCTTGAAACGCTTGCTCCCAGTGTCTTTCGTACGCCAATCTCTTTGATCCTTTGCTCTGCACTGAAGGTAGCAAGTCCAAATAATCCAAGGCAGGAAATGATGATGGCGATGGCTGTAAAATATCCTACGATGGCAGACAAACGGTTTTCGGCATCATAATTTTTTTGAAAATCTTTATCCAAAAAACTGTATTCAAAAGGCTCGGAAGGATTCAAATTATGCCAGCTATTTTTTATCGATGTAAGAATGTTGTTCATATTTCCGGCTTTGGCATGAACGATCATATAATTGTATTGCGGATCCAGCGAAAGTTGAAAAGCATAAGGCGTGATCGGCAAATGAAGATCTTCATAATGGAAATCTTTGACCACACCGACAATATGAAAATTGTAATTTTTCCCCTGGAAATCGAAATATAATTTCTTTCCTATCGACTCCTGGGGCGAAGTGAAGCCAAGTTCTTTAATTCCTTTTTCATTCAGGATAATTGCCTGGGCAGTATCGGAAGGGAAATCATCAGAAAATAATCTTCCGGCAACCGGTTGGATATTTAGTGTTCGTAAAAAACGTGTATCCACATAATTCATTCGTATATCTTTTCCCTGCTGCATGCTTTCACCTTCTTTGTATAAAATGTTATCGGCGAAATTGGTGATGCCCGGATAAAACATGGAAGCGCCTACATTAGCAACTGTTGATTGTTTCAGCAATTCATCTTTGAATGCACTATAAATTTTTTTCGCATTCTGGCTGCGTAAAGGAATTACAATTTGTCTTTCCTGGGTAAAGCCAAGATCCGCAGATCGCAAATAATTCATGTGCTGCGCAATCACAACAGAAGCGACGATCAACACGACAGAAATTACAAATTGAAAGATCACCAAACCTTTTCTTAATGAAACGGCTGCAAGCGAATTGGAAAATTTTCCCTTCAAAACTTTTGCCGGATTAAAGGAAGACAAATAAAACGCAGGATAACTTCCGGCCAATAAACCGGTGAGAATGGACAACAATAAAAAAACAACAACGATCCAGATATTCGCAAAAGAAAGCGAAAGATTTTTTCCCGAAAGATGATTGAATGCGGGGATTAAAAGTTTGGTAAATGCGATCGCAAAAACAAATGCGATCAAACTCATCAATACTGATTCGCCTAAAAACTGGGCAATCAAAAACTTCTTTTCCGCTCCAAGAACTTTTCTGATACCAACTTCGGAAGAACGCCTGGAAGAGCGCGCTGTAGCGAGGTTCATGAAATTAATGCAAGCAATCAGCAAGGTAAACAAAGCGATGGAAGCAAGAATGTATAAATAAGTAACGCTGCCGCTTGGGGTGACATCGTTGTCTGAGCCGGAATGCAAATGAATGTCTTTTAAAGCGATTAGATATTGCGCTTTCTGAAAGCCAACCGCTTTTAAATCTTTACCTGCATATTTATCCACAAACGCAGGAAACTGTGCTTCTAACTTTTTCGGATCTGTGCCTGGCGCCAGCAAAAGATATGTGTAATACATGTTGTTGTTGGCGAGGTTGGTTCCGGCATTTTTTATCATTCTGGCAATGTTTCCTCCCATGGTACTCATAAAAAATCTTCCATCAATATGCGAAGGTTTATTAATCGGTCTGAAAACACCGGTTACCTGGTAATCATTATCGCCATTGGTGCTGCTGCTGATATGAATTACTTTGTTTAATGCCGGCTCATTCCCGAAAATCTTTTTTGCTATCTCTTCATCAAGTACTACCGAATTGGGACTGGACAAAGCTGTTGCCGGGCTTCCTTCAATGAAATGGTAAGTCAACATTCTGAAGAATGTTGAATCAGCCACGTAACCTTTTGTCTCATAAAACGATTTTATTGCACCATTTTGAGGAGTGTATTGAAGCAATGTTTTGTCCTCGGCAAACAACCGTACCATCCGGGTAGTTTGTTGAATTTGGGGAAAAACTGATTTCATTATTTCTCCCATCGCGGCCGGTGTAGTCGGCTGCTTTTTAAAATTACCAAGTCCTATAAAATCAGTGCCAACCTGGTAAATATTATCCGCGTTTTTTTGATAACGGTCATAGCTGGTTTCATTTAAAATATACAAGGTGATCAACATGCAACACACTAATCCTGTAGATAAACCCAGGACATTGATGAAAGAAAAAACTTTGTTTTTCATCAAGTTACGCCACGCGATTTTGAAATAATTTTTTAGCATAAAGATCTATTTCTGATGTATGATTTTTTCTGATTTCTTATTTTACTGATGTCTGATTTATAAAGAATCAGTTACTTTTTATTTTTTTTATTTTTCAGTAAAGACACAAATAACCCAAATTCTTATCTTCAAATAACTCACAATTCACCTCACTCACTTCTCAGGCTTTTGACCGGATTAGAAGTGGCGGCTTTTATTGCCTGGAAACTGATCGTTGCAAACGCAATTAACAAAGCAATTACTGCTGCCAGGATAAAAACCCACCAATCAATATTTATCCGGTACGCAAAAGCCTGTAACCAATGGCTCATCGCGTACCATGCAATAGGGAATGCAATGACAGCGGCTATTACAACGAGTAATAAAAAGTCTTTTGAAATTAGTTTTACGATACTTCCGGTGCTTGCACCCAACACTTTTCTCACGCCTATTTCCTTTACACGCTGGGTGATCATAAATGCAGATAAGCCAAATAATCCAAGACAGGCGATGAAAATAGCGATGCATGAAAAGATGGTAAAGATGCTGCTTTGACGGTCTTCTGCCTCGTAAAGCTTAGCATACCTGTCGTCTAAAAACTGGTATTCAAAAGGAGTTTCCGGCAAAAACTTTTTCCACGTTTTTTCGATTTGCGCAATTGCTGCCGGCACATTTCCGGATGTCTTGACAGATATGTTATTATAGGATGAAACGCCATCCCGCGATTCATATAAAACCAACGGAATGATGCGCTGGTGCAAGGATTCAAAATTAAAATCATTGAACACTCCTGCTATCATTCCCTTTTGACCGCCATATTGAAATTGTTTACCGATGGCATTCTGATCCGATTTTAATCCCAATGCTTTCACGGCAGTTTCATTGATCAAAAACGAAGAAGTATCCATTCCAAAATCTTTTGAAAAGTTTCTGCCAGCCACGATCTTTATTCCAAAAGTTGGGATAAAGTTTTCGTCCGCAACAACATATTTAATATCTGCTTTGGAAGGCGACATGGAATTTCCGGCATCCAGTTGTGAGCCCTGCGAATCAAGCAACCTTCCTGATGGAATGCGTGATGAAAGCGCAACATCTTTGATGTTTGAATTAGATAATAGCTCGTCTTTAAACGATTGAAAAGAATTATTAAGACCGGCGTTATTCCTTAGCGTTACAATATGTTCTTTATCGAAGCCAAGGGATTTATTCTGAATATAATGTAATTGCTGAAAAACAACAACCGTTGCCACAATGAGAATAATAGAAATGGCAAACTGAAAAACCACCAGCGCTTTTCTTAAAGAAATATTTCCGCCGCCTTTTTTAATAACACCTTTTAAAACCTTTACCGGCTGGAATGAAGAAAGATATAATGCCGGATATATTCCCGATAAAATTCCAACTATAAATGGCAACAATATGATGCCAATCAAAATTTTCCATTGCAACAAACTCTCAATAGTTAGCTGTTGACCGGATAATTCATTGAGCCATGGCAAAGCAAATCTTGTGATTAAGATCGCCAGTATGAATGCGATGCAGGTGATAAAAACTGACTCACATAAAAACTGCGCAATCAATTCCTTTTTGCTTGCTCCGGCTGTTTTTCGAATGCCAATTTCTTTTGCGCGCAACACAGAACGCGCAGAAGATAAATTCATATAATTGATGCAGGCGATCAGTAAAATAAACAAAGCAATTGCTGAAAAAATATACACACGATTGATGTCGCCATTAATTTCTATTTCCTCATCTGTGTGAGAATGAAGATGAATGTCTGTCAGTTTGCGAAGTGATAAAATAGAATAATCGGATGCTTTAAATTTTCCCTCAGCAGGAATATGCCTGTTTTGAAAAGCGGGAAACTGGGCTTCCAGTTTTTTCGGATCATAATGAGCGGGTAAAAGTAAATAAGTATAAAACGCATTGTTTCCCCAATTGGTCATTAAATTTTTTTCACCATAAATAGCAGAATCTTTTAGCGTATTAAAGGAAAGCAATAACTCCGGATGCCAGTGAGAATTTTCAGGCAAGCCTCTATAAACACCTGTTACTTTGCAATCAAACTGGTTATTGACCCGCAAAACCTTATTCATCGGATCGGCATCGCCAAAATATTTCCTGGCTGTATTTTCAGAAAGCATCACAGAAAATGGATCGCGCAAAGCCGTTGCGGGATTGCCTTCCGTTACCTTGAAATCAAAAACATCAAAAAGGCTGGTATCCGCAAAAAACATGTTTTTCTCATTAAAGATTTTATCGCCATATTTAAACGTGGAATTACCGACGGGCAAAACGGA
>JBQCFI010000554.1:0-2388 GCA_051959325.1 Ginsengibacter sp.
ATATAAACGACATCACTTTCCAAACTATTATCATAGCTTTCTTTAAAGTTTTCAGCATAATATTTATCCAGAATATCGTGCCTTGCGGAAGTCAAACCATTGCTGCCAATTCCACTGTTATAATTTTTTTCATAAGTAGATTTTCCAAAAGAAGCAAGGCCTACAATTACATTTCCCGGCTTTATTCTTTCGTTAGAAATGATGTTCGATTTCGGCCATCTTGCAGTCATGGTTCCATTTACGGCAATGGTTCTCACAACATCTCCTACGTCTGCAGTTTCTCCTCCAAGATAATGGATGTTGACGCCAAAAGTTTTCATCATATCAAAAAATTCCTGGGTGCCATTAATAATTTGTTCCAGCACTTCACCGGGAATCAAATTTTTATTTCGGTCGATGGTCGAATTAAAAATAATATTGTCGTAAATCCCCACACACAAAAGGTCATCAAGGTTCATCACCACTGCATCCTGAGCGATTCCCTTCCATACCGATATATCACCCGTTTCTTTCCAATACAAATAAGCAAGAATACTTTTAGTACCGGCTCCATCGGCATGCATTACGTTTACGAATCCCTCATCTCTTCCCAAATAATCCGGATAAATTTTGCAAAAAGCATTTGGAAAAATGCCTTGGTCAAGATTTTTCACCGCTGTATGAACTTCTTCTTTTTGTGCAGAAACACCGCGCTTGGAGTAAAGAGACATTATTTATTATTGAATTATTAGATTAACCTTAAAAAATGTTTTCCATTTTTTTAAACTGGGTAAAAGTAAGTTGCGTAAATGAATTTTCAATCAGCAGAATATTTATTTATAATTTATCTTGCAAACCTCTTATGCAGGTACACAAGGATATAAATAACCTTCCGGTTTTTAAAAACGCCGCCATTACTATTGGAACATTTGATGGTGTTCATACAGGCCATCTTCAAATCATAAACCAATTGAAAAAAGAAGCGTTGATAAATAATGGAGAATCTGTTATTATTACTTTTGATCCACATCCACGAATGGTTATCCATTCTAAAACCGGCGAACCAAGAAGTATTCAATTGCTGAATACGCTTTCAGAAAAAATTGAACTTCTGGCGAAACAAAATATTGATCATCTTGTTGTTGTACCGTTCACTGAAGAATTTTCCAATCAAAGTGCTGAAGAATACATTTCAAAGTTTTTGGTTTCTAATTTTCACGCAAAAAGCATCATTATTGGCTATGATCACCGCTTTGGAAAAAATCGCAGCGGAGACTATAAAATGCTTGAAAACTTCCAGGAAGAATTTAATTACCAGGTGAAAGAAATTCCAGCCCAGGTTTTAAATCATATTACCATAAGTTCGACAAGAATACGAACAGCCTTGAACTCAGGAGAGATTACCGTTGCAAAAGATTGTTTGGGATATGATTATTTTTTTGAAGGAACAGTGATCAAAGGAAATAAATTAGGAAGAACGCTTGGATATCCAACAGCAAATCTTGAAATAAAAGATCAAAATAAACTGATTCCTGCCGATGGAATTTATGCGGTGAACGTGAGTCTCGGACAAGTAAATTCTACCGACGAATTATTTATTCCTGCCTCGTTCCAGCAGGGCATGATGAGTATTGGCATCAGGCCAACAATTGGTGATAATAAAAGAATGATTGAAGTGAATATTTTCGATTTCAATGAAAATATCTACGGCCGAATTCTTCGCGTTTATGTAAAATATTTTTTAAGAAAAGAAGAAAAATTTAATAGCCTCGAAGAATTAAAAAACCAGATAGCAATTGACGAAATCAATTCAAAAAGATTATTAAACGGCCAGTAGATTGTTTATTTTTTTTACTTATGAATTTCGCTTGTGAAATGAAATTCAATATCCGGGTTATTTGTTCGTTCGGTGTTCAAAAACCATTCACTTTGCGCGAGGTAAACAAGAAGGCCATCTTTATCTTTCGCAATATTTCCTGATTTGAATTTTATAAATTCTTCTAACTTTTTCGGATCTTTTGAAGTGATCCAGCAAGCCTTGTAATACGGCAGGGAATTAAGTTGTACGGATGCACCATATTCATGCAAAAGGCGATATTGAATCACTTCAAATTGTAATTCACCTACGCAACCAATGATTTTTTTATTACCTCCAAATTGAGTAAATAATTGTGCCACTCCTTCATCAGTCAACTGCAATAATCCTTTTTCGAGCTGCTTTGTTTTCATCGGATCTTTATTCACTACTTCTTTGAATATTTCCGGAGAAAAAGAAGGAATTCCGGTGAAATAAAAATCCTCGCCTTCAGTAAGCGTATCGCCAATTTTAAAATTTCCGGTATCAAATAAACCAACCACATCTCCTGGGTAAGCGGATTCAATAATGTCTTTATCTCTTGCTAAAAAAGT
>JBQCFI010000555.1:0-3745 GCA_051959325.1 Ginsengibacter sp.
TATTTCACTGTTTACAGCAATCTTGCGTCAGCCAATGTGCAGCGCGGCGATAAAGTAAAAACCGGCCAGGTCATCGGAAAAGCGGATGCCAATGATGAAGGCCAGGGCGAAGTAGATTTTATATTGATGAAGGAAAGCGACAACGTAAATCCTGAATCGTGGCTGCGCCATTAATTGTTAATTCCTACGCAATTTTCCATTTATAGGATGGGTTTAGAAGAGATTAGAATAGTTTAGAAGGGTTTAGACAGTAAACAAACTTCTATTCAGCATTTTCTATCTTCATTTCTCAAAGATGAATCATAACTTTAAATCATCATGTCATATCTATTTGAAATAAAAGGTGTCAAGCCTTCATGGGGAAAGGACTGTTTTATTGCCCCAAATGCTACGCTTTGCGGCGATATCATTATGGGCGACGATTGCAGCATTTGGTTTAATGCTGTTCTTCGCGGTGATGTAAATTCAATTCGTATGGGAAACAAGGTAAATGTGCAGGATGGCGCCGTTATTCATTGCACTTATCTGAAATCAAAAACGGAAATTGGAAATAATGTCAGCATCGGACACAATGCAATCGTACATGGATGCGTTATAGAGGATAATGTGTTGGTAGGAATGGGTGCCATCATCATGGATCATGCAAAAATCGGAAGCAACAGTATTATCGCTGCCGGTGCGGTGGTTCTGGAAAACACGGTTGTTGAGCGGGGAAGTATTTATGCAGGCGTGCCTGCAAAAAAGGTAAAAGATATTTCACAGGAATTAATAAAAGGCGAAATAGAACGAATTGCTAATAATTATTTGATGTATGCCGGATGGTACGAGGTTTGAAGTTGAAGGTATTTGATAGCTTAAGGTTTGGAGCTTTTAGGGAGTTTTAGATGGTTTAGAAGTTAAGTAAGAATTTTAAGAATGAAAAAGATAATCATTTTTGCTGCATGTTGCTGGATGTTTTCGGGATGTTCCATATTCCGGCACGAAAAATATGGCTGCCCTACAAACGGAAAAAACATTGGTGCAGAAAGAATTTTATCCGGAGATAAAGCGGCGATAAAAGCAGCAAGAAAAGCAGGTAAATTTAAAGGAGCAAATTAAATCCTCAATAAAAACCATTTTTTACACCTAAAACCAAAACCAATGTGTTATCATTTAAAAACCATTTATGGCGGTACCGAAGCGGTGATTGACGACAATTGTGGCATCTCAAAATTTTATTCTATAGCCGGCACACTTGCCGATGATCTGAAAGTAAAGTTTATAAACCAGGTGGATGATGCCGACACACTCGATTGGGATTTTAAATACAAAAAATCGTTTCTCACACTTCATTACAACATTTTCAACGGCGTTTCCATTCTTCCACGACGAATAAATGACGTCAAAAAAGTAAATAAGGCCGTAGAAGAAGTAGCGTTATTCCTGGAGAGAAATGCTTATTAGTTTTGTTGTTAAAAACAATCTTTACCACTTTTTATTCTCAATTGTTCCCAAAATGTTCAGGTAATTAATGTATCGTTCCGGCGAAATCTCATTTTCTTCAACGGCAGCTTTTACCGCGCAGCCCGGTTCTTCTACATGCATGCAATTATTAAACCGGCAATCGTTGATTAGATTTTTCATTTCCGGGAAGTAATGTGAAAGCTCATGAGGCTCTATATCCATCATCGCAAATTCGCGCATTCCCGGTGTGTCAATAATTTTTCCGCCGAAAGGCAAATCAAACATTTCTGCAAAGGTCGTTGTATGCAATCCTTTGCCACTCCAGCCGCTCACTTCCTGCGTTTTAATAATATTTTCAGGGAAAATGGTATTGATAAAAGAAGATTTTCCAACGCCGGAATGGCCGCTTAATAAAGTAGTTTTATTTTTCAATAATTCCTTCACTTCGTTCACACCGGCATCTTCACTGATGCTCATCGAATAAACCGGGTAACCGATCTTTTCATAAATAAATTTGATCTTTTCAAAGCTTTCTTTCTCTTTTGATTTATACAGATCGCTCTTATTGAAAACGATGATTGCCGGTACGTGATAAGCTTCAGAAGCCACTAAAAAACGATCCATAAAACCGGTAGATGTTTTGGGATCTTTTAAAGTAGCGAGTAAAATACTCTGATCCAGATTGGCGGCAACAATGTGATGTAAATGTTTGTTGTGAGGCGATTGACGCGTGATATAATTTTTGCGGTCATGTATGTTTGTAATTACGATCGACTCCTCTCCTTCTTCTTTATCAATATCCACTACATCACCAACGGCTATTGGATTTGTGGAGGTGATACCATCAATTTTAAACTTACCTTTTACACGGGCATTAAACGCTTCTCCGGCTTCATTTTTTACCTGGTACCAGCTTCCGGTTGATTTGTAAACTAATGCCTGCATATAATAAGCTGATTTGCTAATTAGCTTTCCGAACCTTCGGAATTACTGATTAAGGGAATTTTTTAAACAAGGTGTATCTTAAAACAATTTCAATTAAAAGTAACGCCATCGCAGCGAAAATAAAAGGATAAAATTTCTCGGTATAACGATGAAACGAGGTTACCTCAACTTTTGATTTCTCCAATTGATTGATATCGTTATAAATTTTTGCAAGGCTGTTGTTATCCGTTGCCCTGAAATATTTTCCGCCGGTTTCCTGCGCTATATTTTGTAACAGCTTTTCATCAATAGAAACTTTTTGATTTTGCATTACAATTCCCATTGGCGTACTTACTGGTGTGGGTGCATAACCGTCGGTGCCTACGCCGATCGTATAAACTTTTACTTTAAAAGCTTTTGCAATTTCTTTTGCAGTAGATGGATCTATTAATCCGCCATTGTTGATTCCGTCGGTAAGCAGGATCACTACTTTACTTTTTGATTTGCTGTTTCTCAAACGATCCACGCTTGTGGCCAGTCCGGAACCAATTGCAGTTCCATCTTCCAGTAAGCCATTTCTGATTTGTGCGATCTGCGATTTCAAAACATAATGGTCGGTCGTTAGCGGACACTGTGTAAAACTTTCACCTGCAAAAATTACCACGCCGATCCGGTCATTCGGGCGGTTATCCACAAAATCCTCAGCCACTTTTTTTGCTGCTTCCATCCGGTTTGGCTGAAAATCCTGCGCAGTCATGCTTCCGCTCACATCGATACATAAAATGATATCAATTCCTTCACCTTCTGTTTGTGTTTCATCAAACTTTGTCTGTGGCCTGGCGAGTGCAATGATAATGCAGCTGAGCGCCAGCATTCTAAAAACAAATGGAAAATGCTGCACCGTATTTTTCCAGGATCTTGAATTTGCTAATCCATGTGTAGAAGAAATGCGGATGGCGGCCACTTGTTTTTTGCCCTGGTGAAATTTCCAGTAAATCAGAAAAGGAATGATAATGAAAAGCAGCAACAGCCACGGTTGCCCAAAGGTGATATTATTGAAGTAATCAAATACCATCTTCCGGTTTTTTGTTTACAATGTTATTAATGGCAGTAATCATTTCTTTTGTTTGTAAAAAAGAGTTTTCATTTTCGTAAGCAGGTGGAATGTATTGTGCAAATTTTACGGCATTTCCCAGGCGAAGAGAACCGGCGAAATTTGAAATCTGTTCTTTTGATAAATCAAACCCATTCAACTCCATTAATAATTCATCGGTGGTAAGATGCAATTGATAGGTATTGGTTTTTCTTGATAAATATCTTTTGAAAATATCCGAAAGCCGCGAATGATACTCCTTAAATTTATCTTGCTGAAGCAGAT
>JBQCFI010000556.1:0-34304 GCA_051959325.1 Ginsengibacter sp.
CTTCAGAAAAAGATTTTAAGAACCGGAGCTTGTGTGGGCGACAGTTTTGATCTGCTGACAACCGCCAGTCTTACCGGAGAACGCTTGTACACGATAGCCAATGAATTGTCGGCCGTTATCAATATGGGCTATCTTTTTACCCGTGATGAAAACCTGGATCACTACAGCCGTTCTTCACAAAACATCAGCAATGAAGATTTGAACAGGATTGGCAATGTACGATTTCAATTTTCGCATGATCGTATCCGGCAGGCATGCCTGTCGATGGTAGATGAAGAGGAAATGGCATTGATCAACTTCAAAGCAGGTCAATTCAAATTAAAAAACTATACCCCTTCGCAGGTAGAAGAAGAGATCTTTGTGATCGCCAATCATCTGAATTTGGGCAGCCAGTTCATAAAAGAAAAAGAAGACATTGAAAGTTTGGTCGATGTAAACATGAGGGCTGGAAAAAAAGCGATGGATTCCACTGCTTATGATTCTGCGATCGACTATTTTAAAAAAGGAAAGGAGTTTTTAAATTTCAATGATCATTACCGGCAGCTCTATGAATTTTACCTGCAGGGTGCCGCGTGTAAATATCAAACGGGAAAATACCAGGAAGCTGAACAGGATCTTAATGAATTATACCAAAAATCACAGTCAAGGATTGATAAACTCGAAGTGTTGATCCTGAAAGTTTATATGTACACTTCCAATGAAGAAAAAGAAAAAGCTGTTGAATCGGGCAGAGCAGGATTTCGTTTGTATGGGTTGCGAATGCCCAAAAGCAAATCCCTCACGATGATGATCGTGTTCAAAGATATCATCAAAGCCAAATGGATTTTAAGAGGAAAAAATCTGGATCTTTTGCCGCAAAGAAAGGTAATGACAGATGCAGAGCAAAAACGCTTTTTGGAATTCGCACTGGCTGTTTCTCCTCCTATCTATCAATATGATCAAAATCTGTTTGCGTGGGATGTAATGAAAATGGTGAGTTATTCTTTGCGGTATGGAAATAATGGCGTCGCTTCCTTTGGTTATGTTGGATATGGAATGATCCTCGCGCAGGGATTTGCTGATTATAAAGCAGGTAAAAAACTGGCGGATATATCGATTGTGATCAACAAACAATTGGGCTACACTGTTTTGAAATGGAAGCTGGGTATCGTGTATAACAATTTTGTTCAACACTGGACTATGCCGGTAAGACCTGAGTTTGACAACATGCAGGAACTGATCAACGGTTGTATTTCAAATGGCGACCCGATCTATGCAGGCTATGGTATTTTTCATTATCACCAGAAAAAATTTCTGCTGGGCTTTCCTCTTGCAGAAGTGCAACAGTCGATTGAAAATTATTTGCACGGGGTAGATCTGCGTGGCGATAAAGAAACGCGTCATTTCCTCGAAGGATATTATCATGCAGTGCGGTGCCTTCGGGGAGTGGATGAAAATATCCTGTTGCTCGGGCAATCTTTTAATGTTCCTGAAAGACTCGAGCAAATAGTAGCGTCTTCTTCTTTTTCTGTTGCCGCTGATACTTATATTGCGTACATGAATATTCTTTACCAGTTTCAATATTACCAGGAAGCCTGGCAGCGGTATTTGGAAGCCGGCAAATATGTTGAATTCGTTTATCACCGATATGAGTTTGCAGAATATAATTTTTATGGTGGGTTGATCTGTGTAAAAGCTTTTGAAAAAAAATTATCTCCGGCAAAACCTTACCTGAAGAAGTTGAAAGGCCATTTGCAAAAACTGAAACTGTGGGCTGGTAATTGCCCGGAAAATTTCGAGGCATTATACCTTCTCCTGGAAGCTGAATCATCCAGGGTTTCCGGTAAAGCAGCTAATACCGCAACGCTTTATGAAAAAGCCATTCAAAGCGCCGATAAATATTTATTTACGAACATAAAAGCGCTGGCAAATGAACTGGCAGGCAGGTTTCATTTCCAATCTGGAAATGTGATCATTGCAAAAACCTACCTCGACAATGCACGCCGCGCTTACCTTCAATGGGGCGCAATGCGAAAGGTGAAATTCCTCGAAAAGGAATTTGAAAATGTATTTGGAAATAGCATTCTCCAGGAAACAAAAGAAACTACATCAACAGCAGACGGATGGCAAAATGCAGACATGAATCTCCTTTTGCAGACATCCAATACCATCAACAATACCAAAGACATTGACAGAATGATTGAAAGTCTGATGCAAACAGTCATTCAAAATTCTGGTGCAGACACGGGTTATATTTTGACCAGGAACCGCGCTGATCTGTTGATAAAAGCATCTTTTAACATGGATCAAGGAGCGAAGTCTGTTACAGAATACCCGGATGTAAATGTGCTTCCTTTGAGCGTTATCCGTTATGTAAGCAGGGTGAAAGAGTTGTTGGTGATCAATAATCCTGCAAGGCAACCGGAATACTGTGAGCTCCCTTATTTTTTAGCCCATCAGCCGCTTTCCGTGTTGATTTATCCCATACTGAAACAGGGCGAACTTTATGGCTTATTATATCTTGAAAATTATCTCACTGAAGGAATATTTGACAACAAGAGAATTGGAATGCTGAACCTGATTTCTTCACAAGTTGCCATGTTGCTTGATAATGCTTTTCTGAATAAAAACATGGAAACCCGGGTGAGGGAAAGAACTTTTGCGCTGGAAACAGAAAAGAATCAAATATCGGGTTTGCTGGAAAATATTTTTCCTAAAGAAGCGATTGAAGAATTGAAAACCACCGGAAAAGTCACTCCGCAGGAATTGAAAAATGTAACGGTAATGATGGCCGACATCAAAGGATTTACGAATATTTCTGAAAGGCTTAACCCTGAAGAACTCATCTCAATGATCGATAATTATTTTCGTGCCTTTGATGAAATAATCGGGAAATATGGTTTGGAAAAAATTAAAACGATTGGCGACGCATACATGGCTGTTGGAGGCATTGGAAAAACATTGTACAATGGCGCCGAAAAAATGGTGCAGGCCGCACTGGAAATGCAGGAGTTTTCCAAACAACACTTAAAAGAAAGTGACAAAGAACACGTACAACTGCGTATTGGCGTTCATACCGGTGTGGTCATCGCCGGCGTGGTAGGTTCAAAGAAACTTCAATACGATATCTGGGGCGATACCGTAAATATTGCCGCAAGAATGGAACAAAATTCTGAACCTAACAGGGTGAATATATCTGAAGTAACACGAAACCTCGTGAAAGACAAATTCCACCTGATTTATCGTGGAAAAATAGAAGCAAAGAACAAAGGAGAAATGGATATGTATTTCGCGGAGGCGCTTTAAACATCTGTTCAGAAGGAGTAATCAAAACGTCATGCAAGTTGCAGGTACTCGTTTTCTATTTTCACGTTAAAGTTGATGTCAGCTTTCAGAGCTTTGAAAACTTTTAGAATAGTGTCAATAGTCGCACTGTTGGCACTGCTTTCAAGTTTTGATATTTGGGATTTTTGAACGCCTACAAGTTCGCCTAATTGTTCCTGTGTCAGTTTGCGTTCCTGTCGCGCAGCTTTAATCATTTTTCCCAATACGTCCATGCGTAGCTCGTATTCATACTCATCTCTTTCCGCTGTTCCAACTTTGCCGATATATTTGTCTTTCATTTCGGCGAGTGAATAAGATTTCATTTCTTTCTTTGCCATGATTATTTTTTCTCTTTATTTTTAAAATATTGTTGTCTGATTCGTTCCGCTTTGTCTATTTCCTTCTGTGGAACCTTTTCGTCTTTTCCCAAAACAAGCGTTTCAGCGCGATCTGTGTTGTCCCAAAAAGCCAATAGCCGGTTTTGATTTCCCATATACCTACTTCTAAATTCCCAAATTTCACCTTGCAATTTTTTGAAAAGTTTAGGATCATTAGTTTGTTCTGCCAGATCAATATTATAAAATAGTTTTCTTGCCGACTTTTGATCAAGTTTGGCTACGAACTCGTCCGCCTCCATTAAAAATTTAGTTTCAAAATATCTCACAGTTGGTTTTTTAGCGAAGATAAAGAATGGTTTCCAAATATTGAAACCTAAATCAGAATTAGCATCAGGGAATACCTACGAATAAAATCAAAAAAAGGCTTTTTTGTTTGTTTGCTGTAAACGCTTTTTCCAGCGCTTCTTCTTTTTAGAAAAATAACGATTGGCTCAGAGAGAACACAAAAAGCGATTATTTATTTGTTTGCTGAAAAAGACAACCCTTCTCTTCCACTTATCTCAATCTTTTAAAATCATTCCTGCTGTAAACTCCCGGCTCTGCATGATCCCCTGGCTGCATAGCAATGTTCACAAATTTGATATTCTTTAATTCAGTTAAGGTAAAAGTGGCTGACGCCAGGTAGTTTTCAGCGCCGGTATCGCCGATTTCGTTGGCTAATTTTTTACTGTCCGGTATTTTTACATAAATAGTATCGTGTGAAATTTTTACCAAATCCAGGTGAATGTCGGGAAAATTATTATTGATCAATTCAACCAGTTTCGTCGAAGACAACGTATCGAGTTTTACATTTTGCGGCGCCTCAAGCTTTTCATTATTAGTGCCTTCCGGCTGCACACTCCAGATCATGGTATGATTCACGATTGTTTTTGCTGTGTCGGATGAAGCGCTGGCAGTTACGGTATCTGTAACATTTTCATGAACCGTTTCTTCTTTTTTATTGTCGTTGGAATTGCATCCAAAAATGAGACATGCCACAACGATAACTGACGCTAATTTTATTTTTTGCATAAAGCGGAAATTAGGTAAAAATATTTAGAAAGGATACCCGATGGCTAAGTTTAACACGAGGTTCTTCCTGCGCCATTCCCTGCTTCCAAAATCAATCTGATCGATAACCCAGCGATGGCCCGCAGGTAACCACGGCTCTTTAAGAGGCATACCCAAATCTATGCGTAATAATAATATTGTCAGATTCAGCCGCAGACCGATCCCGGTTCCTACTGCCAGCTGGCTCATAAAGTTCTTATTAAATTCTACGCCTGGTCGTAGCAATTCATTTGGATTTCCCGGAACGGTACTCGTATCTTTTCGGTACAGCCAAATATTCCCGGCATCCAAAAAGATGGCTCCCTCAATGATCTTATTAAATTTATAACGCAGTTCTGTATTCATTTCCAGCGATATATCCCCTGATTCATCAGGGAAGAAATTAAGGCTATCGGCATTTGCAGGCCTGTAAGTTCCCGGCCCTACCGAACGGCTTCGAAATGCCCGGATGCTGTTGTTTCCGCCCATGAAAAACTGTTTGATATAGGGTAATTGCTGCGAATTTCCATAAGGGTAACCAAAGCCGATCAGGAGCCGGTTTGCCAACCTCATTTTTGGATCCATTTCCCAGTAATACCGTAGATCTGATTGCGCTTTTATGTATTGCGAAATAGGGGCGTGAAAGAGTCTTTTCTTTTTTGTAACGGGATCTTCAGGCACAAACAAACCAGCAACATTTCCGGAAAGGTCGGCCAATCCGCTAAAGTACAAACCGGTTCCATACGGGTTATTTACAAAAGGATCACGGGTATAAGTGTAATTAGACCCAACTACGAATTGTGTATCTATCGCATGTTTTAAAATAGGATTATTACCAAGACTGTCTTTGTATAATTGAGTTACGTTCAGCGCTTTTACGTAATTGATAGCGATGGGATTAAGATCCTGGGTCACAAAGATACTTGGTTTCCATTCATACCCCAATTGAGCGTTGAAGGAATTGAGGGTATATAATTTTCTCCGGTTCAGCAGGTCGTATCCTAAATCAATTTTTGTTTTTGGAACATACGCATTGGTAGTATTAAAATGGAAAAAAGGAACAACAAATTTGGGAATGGTAAATGTAATTCCGCCCCCCAGACGATAGGTATTAAAACCACCCTGGTAACCACTGTACTGCACCTCGCTTCCTGCATTCGCATGAATGGTCAGTTGCTCCGCTCCTTTAAATGTATTCCTGTTGCCTAATGTTAAGGTAACTGATGAGCCGACATAGTTGTTGGACTTAGTACTTCCCGATATTTCTCCCTGTATCCTCTTTTTGGGCAGTGGCGTAAGGTAATAATAAGTATTGAGCCTGCCCGTATCTCCTTTGTTTTCGTTTGGCTCAAGCTCAAAGCGGTTTTTCACAAATTTAAAAACTCCCAGATTGATCAACCTGCTCAAAGTAAGATTGTGATCGGCGCGGTTGTAAACATCTCCTGAATCAAATCGCATAATTTCCGGAAACAACTTCGGTTTGAACTTTTTGCGCGGATCTACTATGTAATAGCCATCATACAAATATTGATTTTCATGAGCCGTATCGATGCGGTTTCCGTTAAGATGATAATTGGGATAAATGTAAACGTTGTCTATAATGTAAGGTTTTTTTGCCTGGTCAGGCGTGGTGTTTTTTACCTTCAGATACATATTTACCTGGTGGTTTCCGATCGTACTATCGGCATCAACAATCAACAGGTCAGGACTGAAATAATAATATCCCTCTTCTTTTAAAAGCCCGTCGATCCTCTGCCGCTCCCCTTTAATTATTTCGAGATTAAACGCATCACCCGGATGCAGAAAAGACTTGGCTTTTGTATCCTGTATTGCCTGGCCGATTGAGGTACTGTCGGTATCAAATATGACACCTTTTATCGTGTATTGAGGTCCGGGAGTCAAAGTATAATACGCATGGCCTTTTTTCTTTTTTACAATGGTGTCGCCGGAAGCTTCCGCCTGGAAGTAGCCAATATTCTGTAAAAAATTTTGCAGGATTTTTACATTGTAATCCAAATTCACACTGCTCAACAGCACAGGCGGCTGGCCTATTTTTCTTAGAAATTTTCTGATAAATCCATGTTTTGAAGTATCACCGGCCATATTGTATAAAATCAGCTTAAAAGGAATACCTAGAAATTTGCTGTTGGGCAAAGGTCTTGGCAATCCCTTCGTCTGGTCAATGACCTTCTTCTTTTCTTTTTTTGAAAGAGTGCTGTCTTTTACTTTAATGGTCGCCCCCGTATATAATGCATCACCTTTGGGTACCAGTTTAGTGGTATTGCATGAAGCTACCAGGACCAACGTAATGGCTAAAAATAATATGCTTGTCTTATTTGTCATTTTCCTTTGCTTTGGATGGGGGAGTAATTTCTTCTTTCTCCTTCACCAATCTTGTGTTATCTTCTTTTTTTATTTCCTTATTCTGCTTTTTGATTTGCCTTTTCTTTCTACGCTGTTCTTTTGTAGTAAATAAATCTTTCAACTTATTATAATCCGCGGAGATCACAAAGGAAAGCCCTGTTTCTATTACATACCCTTCTATTTCTTCCGTATAATCGTTTTTACGGAATGCTCTCAGCATATAACGGCCATCTTTGCTCAATTTATAATTTACAGAAATATTTCCGGCGAGATTACTTGCCTGCTGATTGGTTTGCATTGGTCCCTGCAATTCAAAAGCACTACCAACAGTGACCGAGAGGCGGTCACTTAACAGGTTTTTAGTAATACCCACATTCAGGTCGGTCCTGTTTTGCTCAGTTCCTGTTGTATAATCCTGCTTGGTTGCCAAATCAAAATTGATATCAACTCCCTGGATCAGATTGGAAGCCAGGTCATTCAGTTGCTCAGAAAGCAGGCGGCTTACGCTTTGCATGGCAAAAGTGCCGGCGTTCATCGAACCACCACTGCTGCTAAAAGGATCTTCTCCTACAAACCGGCCCAGTAATAATAAAGCAAACACCTGCTTATTCATTTCTCCGTTTTCCTGCCGCAGTTGTGTCAGCTTCGTCTCCACAGTAGTGACTACGTCTTTTGAAACATTATAATTCTTGTCTTCCGGCAATACGATATCAAACGAGATGCTGGGTTTTAAGAGTTCCCCCTGTAATATAAGATGAACCTCAAAAGGCAATTTCTGTTTATAAACAACAGTATTTGTACCCGCCAATTGATCCTGCACCAAATCTATGGGCGCAGTGTTTGCAATATAAATGGCCGTTACATTAAGCTGGGCAGTGGTAGGTTCCCCTGTCCACACAATGGTGCTTCCTTTCTGAATATTAAATTTTCTTTTCAAAAAGTTGAATGAAAGATTGTAGGTTCCTTCGTCAATTTCATAAGAACCAACAAGCGTAATTTTTCCGCTGGCATCGATTCCGGCTGTTAATTGGCCTGTTCCTTTCAGTTTTAAAAAATCGCCATTGGCAGCATCGACAATCATATTGAACATGGCATTTTTGTCTATGTTAATATTGAGTGAAACGTCGTAGCCCACGAGTGGTGAAGCTTTCAGCGAATCGTAGGGTGCCATAAACAAAGAGTCTTCTGCAGTGGCGCTCATATTGACAAAACGTACAATACCTTCCCGTTTTTCAACGCCCGGCTCCTGCTGCGGCAGCACGACGGTAAAATCAGTTTTATCATTGATCGTTAAATCACCATCAACAACCGGGTGAGTAGGTGTTCCTGTTACCGTAAGCCTGGTGGAAAAAACCATTTTTCCATAAAAAAGCTTGTTGTCTTTATTGGTAGAATTAATTGCCTGGAAGTTTTGCGCGTTTATTTTTAAATTAAATGTATAATTGAAAAAATCAGGAGTATTGACTGCGCCATCTATTACAATTGCATTGTTCGCTTCATCGCGAATAGTGAATTGATTTAACTCTATTCCTTTATTATTGATAATGGCTATGGCGGATTTATCAATTTTAAAAACATTATTCAGTTTGGTTACATTAAACGCGGTATTATTAAACTGAAGCCTGCCATCAATATTTGGGCTTTTCAGGCTTCCGTTTAGCGCTATTTTGCCATACATATTTCCGGTGGCATCTTTCAAATTGCCTTTAGTAAATCCTTCCAGCGCTTTCATTTGAAGGGTTACAATATCCACTACAAAATCGTAACTGCTGTTCACCGGTTTTACTACATAATCCCCATTGATATTTACTTCATTTCCGCGTCCATTAAGTGCTACAGCCGCGTGATAAGTATTCGCTACGTTATTATTCACCTTTGCGGTAAGCCGACCAATTGTGTCGTTATAAATGCTGAGACTATCAATAGTAAGATCGGTGATAAAAGTTGGTTGCGTTTGAATATTTTTTACGGTAGCATTGCCATTTAATAGCCCATTAACCATCAAAGAATCACTTTCGACAAAGCCGGTGAGGGTTGCAATTTTGAAATTTTGAAAGCTGACCTGCATGGGCGAATTTGGCTGAGTACCCGTGCTGTTGATGCCTAAATGTTGATTGTCCTGCGTTAAAATAAAATTGTGGGCGTTTATATCTTTATTAAAATATTGAATGTAATTATCCGCATTTACTGTCCATTTCTCATAATTTAGAAGAAGGCTGTCTGGCTTCAAACTAAAAACATATTTATTTGAAGAAGGCTGGTTGAGCATACCGCTTAACCGGTATTTATTTTTTGCACTCTTATCTTTAACGGTTAAGGTAAAGTCAAGCTTATTATTCTGAAGTGTTCCATCCAAAGTTGTTGCATAGATGTTCAATGATTTGCCGCTTACGAAACGCATTAATGAGGTATTAAAACCGAGAGCACCGTTTTTAGTAGCCGCAATAAAATTCATTGAATCTATTACCATTGTTCCATATACAATGTGAGGTGATTTTATACTTAAATTCCAACCACTGTCAGTTGCAAAATTGCCCGAAAGATTGATCGGCTTCATGTTGGTTATCGACGGCATAAAAGCGTGTAATGCAGGGTTATCAATCACCCCGGCAGTTATAGAAAAATGATAAGGATCTACTTTTACCGTATCTTTTTTACTACCTAAAGAAAAATATGGATTGATCGCTTGTTTAAAAACATCAGCAAGTTGAGTAAGTTTGTAAGTACCGGTTATGGATGCAGAAAGAAAGTCAGTTTTTACAGACAAACTTTGATTCGGTGAATTACGCGCAATGATTTGCGCAGAATCTAAAGTTATCCGTTGACTATCATTAACAAGGATCGAATGAGTAACTGTCAAATTTCCCGCAAGGCTATCAGGATTTATGTTTGTAAAGTTGCCGGAAATATCGCCGTGATAAATCATCTTCGTTGTGGTAAAATGCAGCGGCAATGTTTTAATACTGTCTATTTGCGCAGCAAAAGTTGCCGTAGGATATTTTCCTGAAAAACTTCCATTTGCGGTGACCGCAAGGTGAAGATTCGGATCCAGTGCCGAAGCATTAATCTTGTAAAGTTGATTGGCAATACTTCCACCGGCCTTCAGATTGTGATAGGTATAGTTATTATAAGTAACCACAGGAATCACTGCATTAAAAGTAGCGTTTGCCGTTTTAGGATCATAGCCCTTTCCTTTTACAATAAAGTTGCCGGTAAGCAGACCAAGTTTTGGATTTTTCATGATCCTGCCAAGTTGTAAACCTGAAGCATTTAAAACAAGGTCATAATTTGCTTTGTGTTTATCCGTAATATTTTTTAAGGTCCCATTTACTTTTGCATTTCCTGAAGAAGTATTGATGGCGAGATTCATATACAAATTATTCATACCACCACTGACCTTACCGCTGGCGGCAATGCTTTCAGGCAGTGAAATACTTTTGGGGAGGCTTTTTTGCGGCACAAAAGCAAGAATGTCTTGTTTAGAAGTTTGCAACCTGTTGATCTGAAGATTGGTATTTATTTTTTTGGAATCAGGCAAGCCGGTGATTCTGCCACTTACATTAATATTGGTTGCATTTAATCCTCTTAAAATCAACTTTTGCAAATTCAAATCACTAATTTTTCCCGTAATTCGTGTATCCACATAAAGGGAAGAATTTGCCGGCAAAGAAGACATTTTACTTTTCATAGAAGGCATGAATGTCTGGATGTCTTTTACCGCAATTTTTGTATTTTCCAAGTCAATATCAAGGCCGAGCAATCCCATATTCTTTTTGATGGCATCCATTGATGGATAAGAAATGGCGATCGCTTTTTTTATTTCAGAACCCGGAGTTTGAATCAGTAAATTTTGCAACGCAACTCCTGAAGGAACCATACTGAAATCTGTAGTGAGATCGTTTAATACAAACCCGCTTTTTTCCTGCATGGAAGCAGATTTAACAGAAGCTAAAATGGTATCAGAACTGTAATTGAGGCTGCTGATGTTCAATGCAAAGTTTTTAATATCAAGATGCGAGAAATCCATTCCGGACGGCGCTTTAGGAGCGGAACTATCATCATATTTCAGATTCACATTTTTTACTGTTATGTCTCCGGAAATAAGCTTCATGGAGGGTGTTGGGGTAGTTATCGTCGTGTCGACCGGCTTTTTCTTTACGGCTTTTGAATTGGTTTCAAAAACAATATCGGAGTTGTCGAGCGAAATATTGTCGAGGGTAATAACGCTGTTTTTCAGGTCAATCGTTTTTGGATGAACAACAGCGCTGCCGATAACAAGAGATGAATTCGTATGTGAAGGTTCACTTTTATAGGCCACATTGATGGCCGACAAATTGATTTCTTTGTTTTGAAATTGTAAATAATGCTCAGGAGGCGCAGCAGCTTCTGCTACTGATTTTTGAATTGATTTTTTTAATGGTTCTAATTGATAAAAATAGCCTGTTAATCCTTTAAGCGTAATGGAAGGAATATCGAACAACAAATGCGACGGGTCGAACCTGGAAATTTTTGTATCCAGGTGCCCGAAAGTCAAATCCATATCGTTGCCAGTAAACGCATCTTTATACACAATTCGTGTTTTGTTTACCAGGATCTGATCTATGTTCATTTTCATAGCAGTGGTGTCTTTTGAAGGGGTCGATTTTTGTTCGCTGGTAAATGCGTTGACAATAAACTGAAAATTAAAAACAGAATCTGGCGGTAATCTTTTTACTTCTACTACAAGGTTGTTTAAAGCAATTTCTTTTATCTCAATATCATGCCTGAGGAGTTTGAACATATTGATGTTCACTTTTATTTCTCCGCCATACAGCAAAGTATCTTTTGTCTGATCTTCAAAAAAAACATCCTGCAAAGAGATCGCTGTTGGAAATTTTACATCCAGTTTGCCGATTTCAACTTTCGTTTTAAGCTTATGCTCTAAATAAGAAACTACTTTTTTTCGGGCAAAATTTTGGACAAATGCAGTTTGGATCAGGATTAAAACAAGAATAATTAGAAAAACAACGGAACCAATAATCCACATAACTATCCTTGCAAGAGTCATCAATAAAGGCCTCTTCTTTTTTTCTACACTTTCTTTTGATTCCATATTTTTTTCTGATGTTATTTCTGTATCTCAAATTACACACCAATTATAGAGCAGGTTTTGAATGGTAAAATCAATTTTAAATTAATGAATCACAGACCGAGATGTGATTTAAACACTTTCATAAACATTTGATTATCTGTATTTAAAGAATCACTTCAAAAAAACCCGCTTTTTTCTTACAGATCTTCACAATAAAACATGCTTTGTTTACGTTCCTTAATTTATAAATACAGCCCCTAACCGTTGTATTTAAAATAGTTTTTTACTATCCAAATTCAAGACCTTGAAGAACCTTACATTCTTTCCGGTATTTTTGATTCAATCAAAATATCGGGCTTTATTTTCCCTTTTTCTTTTATGTGCATTTTCAGCAAAAGCACAAATAAAGGCAGATTTTAATTCTTCCACCACGGGCGGTTGTGCGCCTCTTGTGGTTAAATTTGCTGATTCATCTGTAGGAAATCCAACTTCGTGGAAATGGGACCTGGGCAACGGCACCACGTCTGTTTTACAAAATCCATCGGTTGTGTATTTTGATCCCGGCACTTATACCGTTAAACTGGTTATCCGCAATTCGTTTGGCGTTGACTCCATTACCAAAGTTCAATACATCACTGTTTATTCTTCACCGGTTATCAATTTTGACGCTTCTGCGTTAACTGGTTGTTATCCTTTAAAAACGCAATTTTCTGATCTGAGCCTTCCCGGAAGCGGCGTGCTTAATTCCTGGAAATGGGATTTCGGAGATGGTAATTTTTCGGACCAGGAAAATCCGCAGCATATTTATACTGCCACCGGGAACTTTAATGTTTCACTGCGTGCTGTTAATAATTTCGGCTGTGTAACTTCAAAAACCATTACTTCATTTATCCAAATCAATACCGGTGTAAAAGCTGATTTTTCGAATTCAACTACCAAAACATGCAACGCTCCTGCAACCATTGATTTTACAAGCAAATCCACAGGTGTGGGCGCTTTAAATTATTTATGGGACTTTGGTGATGACAGCACATCGACAGCCGCGAATCCTTCTCATACTTACAATTTATCCGGCAGTTATACTGTCACTTTGATTGTTACAAATGGTACCGGATGTTCGGATACTTTAATTAAAAAGAATCTGATTGTTATCGGCTCAACCACTGCAGATTTCTCCATACCCGATATCGTTTGTGAAGGAGCGCCGATATTTTTGAAAAATACCAGTAATCCGATTCCCTCTGCTGCAAACTGGACATTTAGCGACGGCACTTATTCTGATTCAATAAATGCAATAAAAGTTTTCAATAAAGCCGGCGACTATGCAATTATCATGGTGAGCAACAATGGCGCCTGTAAAGATTCGGTAACAAAAAACATAAAGGTAGTTGCCAAGCCGGTTATTGCTTTTTCCGCTTCTGACAGTGTTTCGTGCAGCATGCCTTTGAACGTAAAATTCAATAATACTTCTTCCGGTGTTATCAGACGTAAAACAGGCACCTCAACTTCAACAAATACTTATTACTGGGATTTTGGAGACGGCAGCAATTCCAATGCAGAAAGTCCTTCACACACTTATTCTGCCGAAGGAAGTTATACCGTAAAACTGTTTGTTACCAATGAGGGCGGTTGTACCGATAGCCTGGTAAAAAAGAATTACATCAGGATAAAAATACCGGTTATTGGCATTAACAATTTGCCACAAAGAGGTTGCGGACCGCTTATTCATAAGTTTACTTCTGCGGTAAATTCTATAGATTCAATCACCGGTTATCATTGGGATTTTGGCGATGGAAGTTCATCAGATTCTATTACACCCACTCATATTTACAACACCCCGGGAAAATATTCAATTACGCTTACTTATACAACGCAAGGCGGCTGTAGCGGAAGCGTAACCATCCAAAATGGAATTATTGTAGGCTCCAAACCACAAACTAAATTCCTAGTCGATCAGACGAATGTTTGCGCTGTTGAAAAAATAAACTTTACTGATCAGTCTGTTGGAAATCCGGATCAATGGATTTGGTTTTTTGGAGATGGAGGCAGTTCCGCCAAACAAAATCCTGTATATCAATATAATGACACCGGATACTTTTCAGTCACTTTAATATCTCTGAATAATGGTTGCGGTGATACGCTTACCATTCCGAAAAAGATTCATGTAAACCCTCCGGTTGCAAATTTTTCTTTTGTAAAAATGTGCACCGTACCAAGACAAGTTGCCTTTACAGATGCGTCAATCGGCGCAGATTATTGGAACTGGAATTTTGGGGATGGTACCACATCTGTTGAAAAAAATCCAACACATACCTATCTTACGCCTGGTAACTATACCGTTTCACTGACCGTCACAAATCAATCTACCGGATGCTCAGAAACAAAGACACAAACAATAAAAGTGATCAGGGAAATAGCAGCTTTTACTGCAAGTGATGCAGTAATTTGCAGAAATGCAACAGTAACATTTTCCACATCAAATATCAATTCCGGCAACATCGATCTATATACCTGGAAATTTGGAGATGGCATTTCAGTTTCGGATTCAGCCAATACAATCACGCATCAATACACAAAAGCATCCAGTTATAATGTAACGTTATTTATCAAGGATATCAATGGCTGCATTGATTCTATTACAAAGCCATTAGCAGTTCAGGTAAATGGCCCAACCGCAGTTTTCCACTCTTCTATTCCGGGTACTTGTTTGAATAGCTCTGTAAACTTTTTTGACAGTTCCTACAGTGATGGAACGCATCCGATTCAACAATGGCAGTGGAACTGGGGCGATGGGAAAACAGATAATTTAAACGGTGGGCCGTTTAATCATACCTACTCTGCTCCTGGAATTTATGCAGTTTCATTGATTGCAACTGACAGCAAAGGTTGCGCTGACACGATCAAAAAACCAAGCGCAATCGTTGTTTCAAAACCAATTGCGGCATTTACTACCGATTCACTTTCCTGCACCAGCAAACCAATAAATATTACCAATTCTTCTTCCGGCCCTGGATTAATTTATAACTGGGATTTCGGAGATGGCACCACATCCAGTCAAATCAATCCGGTTCATCTGTATACTGCCGAAGGAAACTATGCCATTAACCTTTCTATAAAAGATCAATATGGCTGTACCAGTTCTACGTCAAAAACAAATTATGTAACAATCGCAAATCCTGCTGCCAGCTTTACATTGAGTGATTCTGTCGGAACCTGTCCGCCATTGGTGGTTAATTTTATTAATACCTCCGAAAATTATACAAAATGGTCGTGGGATTTTGGTGATGGAACAACCTCTTCCGAACGCAATCCTTCTCATTTCTATTCAGTAGCAGGAGTTTTTAATGCAGTGCTTACTATTACCGGCCCCGGAGGCTGTATTTCTCAAAAAACAAGACAAATAAAAGTCGATGGACCATCCGGAACATTTTCTTATAACAATATGATTGGCTGTACGCCTTTGCAGTCCGCTTTTAAAGCACAGACAAAAAAGAATACTTCTTTTGTTTGGGATTTTAATGATGGCACCACTATTTCCACAAAAGATTCTAACGTAGTTCACTCTTATAATACGCCCGGAAAATATTTACCAAAAATGATCTTACAGGACGCCAAAGGCTGTCAGGTTGGAATTAAAGGATCGGACTCTATTACAGTATTGGGTGTTACCGCATCTTTCAAACACAACGGCGCTTTGGTGTGTGATTCAACTCCTGTAAGCTTTGTCAATACAAGCCTTACCAATGATGCGATTGTAAAATATGTTTGGAACTTTGGAGACGGAACCACTTCTGCAGAGGCGCTTCCTTTGCATTCTTATCACCAGGCAGGTTCTTACATCACTTCACTGCAGGTAACTACACAAAGAGGTTGCACAGATTCTGTTCAAAATCCGCAGGAAGTAAAAGTAAACCGCAGTCCACAGATTTCGATTTTGGCAAGCAACGGAGCATGTGTTCCGGCTGTTATGAATTTTACTGGAATCATTTCAAATCCTGACACATCGAAACTTTCATGGAAATGGGATTTTGGAAATGGCAGTACTTCTACACAACAGAAACCTGTCGGACAAAATTATATCTCAGCAGGAAATTTTACCATTAAAGCAATTGGCTACAGCAGCAATGGCTGTAATGATACAGCCACTAAAACAGTAGAAATTTATCCTTTACCGAATTTATATATTTCTGCGGATACAGCAGTTTGCTTTGGTTCATCGCAAACCTTAAATGTTACCGGCGCACAAAGTTATTCGTGGTCTCCTGCTAACTATCTTTCGTGCACCAATTGCGCAAACCCGGTATCAAAGCCAGTTTCTGCTATAAAATATCATGTAAAAGGAACCAGCGATAAGGGTTGTGTTTCGATCGATTCTGTTTCTTTAGTTGTGAAATCCCCTTTCAAACTTTCGGTTGGCAAAGCAGATACTTTATGCTTTGGACAATCAGTGCAATTGAAAGCTTCCGGAACAGAAAAATATTCGTGGAGTCCGGCAAGCGGTTTAAATAATTCGCAAATTGCAACGCCAACTGCCTCACCAAATTCTACTACCACATACCAGGTTATCGGTTCGGATTCGAAAGGTTGTTTTAAAGACACCGGCTATATTCCTGTAAAAGTTTACCCGATTCCAACGGTAAATGCAGGTGGCGAAAAACATATTAATGTAGGAAGAGAAGTGCAGATCATTCCTGAAATTTCAAACGACGTAACCAGTGTTTTGTGGACGCCATCTACCGGGATTGTTTCACAAGATAAAGCAACAATTACCGTGAAGCCGCTGCAGTCTCTTGAATATTCGATTGAAGTAAAAAATGATGGCGGTTGTACTGCAAGAGATAAGGTATCGGTGTATGTATTGTGCAATAATGCGAATGTTTTTGTGCCCAATACATTTTCTCCGAATGGTGATGGTTCCAATGATGTTTTTTATCCCAGAGGCAGTGGCGTTTTCAAAATTCAGAACATAAAAGTTTTTAACCGCTGGGGCGAAGTTGTTTTTGAAAAATCGAATTTCAATCCAAATGATGCTGCCGCAGGATGGGATGGAACATTCAAAGGAAAGCCGCTCCCACCCGATGTCTTCGTGTATATCCTGGAGGTAGTTTGCGACAACAACACTGCTCTTACTTTCAAAGGAAATATCGCTTTAATTAAATAATAAATAACCGGTTCTTCCCGTTTAAAGAATCAAAAATAATCCCTGATGAAAACCCCTATCCTTACAATCCTTTTTATCATTTCCGGTGCTTGTTTATTGCAAAATAAATGCCTTGCACAGGATATACATTTCTCACAATTTTCTGAAACCCCGCTTCTTCGTAATCCCGCGCTTGCAGGTTTATTTAGCGGAGATGTTCGTGTACAGGCAGTTTTCAGAAATCAATGGAGTTCAGTAACAGTTCCATTTCAAACTTCTTCTTTGAATGGCGAATATAAATTACCGGTTGGTCACGCGGATGATTTTCTTACGATTGGAGGCGCCATTCTTTATGATAAAGCGGGAACCATTTCTCTTACCTCGACCAGTGTACTTCCCGTTTTGAACTATCACAAATCATTGAGTGATGTAAGAAATATGTATTTGTCAGCAGGCTTTTCCGCCGGGCTGGTTCAACGCAAATTTGATCTTTCTAAAATGACCACAAACAGTCAATATAACGGTACTGATTACGATGCCACTTTATTAACCGGCGAAAATTTGGCCAATAGCAATTTCATGTATTTTGATGGAAGCGCCGGACTTAGTTTTAACTCACAAATAGGTCAAAGCGCCGATAACAATTTTTATGCAGGAATTGCTTATCATCATTTTAACCCAAGTGCAAACATGTCATTTTATTCAAATGAGAAAACACCTCTGAATCCAAAATGGGTTTATTCATTGGGACTAAGAACGGCAATTGACAATTATACATACGTAACTTTTTATGGAGACTATTCTGCACAAGGACCCTACTCAGAAATTATCGGCGGAATGTTGTACAGTAAAAAATTAGATGAATATCCGGACGATCCTCATTTTGTAATTTCAGGCGGCGCCTTTTTAAGATGGAACGACGCGATTGTACCGATGGTGAAATTAGAAACAGCGCCTCTCACCTTTGGATTAAGTTATGATGTAAATATTTCCGCTCTAAAAGCATCCAGTCAGACGCGTGGCGGATTTGAACTGTCTGTTTCTTACCAGAATTTTATTAACCGCGATAATTCTTCGAGAGATGCCGTAAGATGTCCTAAGTTTTAATCTTTATGATTTCTTTCCGGGATAGTAAATCAAAATCTTAATTATTTCTTCTTTTGCTGCCGACAAGTTTCCGAGCTATGATTTTTTTCTCCGGTAAGTCTTACTTTTTATATTATACCATATTGGTAGAACATCCGGTGAAAGATCAAAATAAAGAATCGCACCGCCATACAAGGCAGTAAAGATTGAAGTTTTCAGCAGAATACCGAAAAATCCATGAAAAGAATGGAATGTATAATAGCAAATGAAATAAGCGAGGAAAGCAAGAATAATTGCATAAACGGTTTTCATGCTAAAAGGATGCATGTTGAATTTTCTTTTAAGAAAAATAATGCGGATGATGTTATAAACCGAGTAAGAAATAAGTGTTGAATAACCGGCGCCAATAATTCCAAAATGCTTTACAAGCACATAATTCAGCGGAACAGCAAGCGATAATAAAACCATTCCACTCACAAACTCAAAGCGCCAGAATGTGGAAGTGCCAATGATCTGTGAATTAACCCCTGTACCCATATCCACCACTTTGGCCAATCCCAAAAAGAAAAATATCCATTTGGATTCAAGATATGCAGGTTTTAATTTGAAAGTAGTTACTGCATCTGTATAATTTAACCACACAAGTAAAAAAATTCCAAGAGAAGCGATCAGTAAATTAATTCCGGATCGTTGATAAATCAAATTGATCTTATCATAATCTTTATCTTTCCATGCCTTGGATAAAACCGGAATAGAGGCAGCAACAGCGCCCCTTTGCGGGGCCTGTATGAGTCCGGAGACTACAAAGCCCAAATAAAAAATTCCCGTTGCTGCCATGCCCCAGAGAGACATGATAATAATGCTGTCAATAAATGTAGCAATCGTATAAATCGTGCTTCCAACATAGATCAGCGAAGCCATGGACACCATTTTTCTATAAAACTTTTTCGTAACACGACTGATGCTGAATGTGATATAAAACTCTTTTTTCCATGCGAGATAAAACAGCAGTACAAGCGCTACAAATCCATAAGTAAAGGCATAGATTTTTATGAAAGTATCAAATGTATTGATGAGTTTGAAACTCAGAAAAAAGATCAGGATGAGTGTAAGCAACCGAAATAATAACTCGCGGAGGAAAGTAGTAAAAATGGATTTGCGAATGTTCCACGCAAAAACTTCAAACATAGAAAACAGCAGAATCGAAAAGCCAAAAGGAAAAACCCAATAATAATATTGAATGAATTCAGGAGAATTTCCACTGAACTTGCGAATCACAAAATCTTTAAATATAATACCAACAAGGATTACAAAACAAAAGCCAATGATACTTACCAATAAGCTCCATGTCAAAAGATCATTTCTTTTCTTCGGTAAATTATCATTGTAATAAGGATAAAATTTATAAACAACTGAAACCATCCCGAGATTTGCAAAAGCAAACATCAGGTTTCCAACAGCAATAAAAACATTTGTAAGCCCATATTCTGCCGGAGTAAATACAGAACCTTGCCTGGTAAACAAATAAGTATTTACAAACCCGATTAAGAATCCTGCATACACAAAAATCGTTGAAATAATACTTTGCTTGCGTACCTGCGACATAAAAAATTTTAAGTGCCTAAATTAACGGTAAATATCTTCTTTACCATATTCCATTTTGATAAAAGCAAATACGGGCATTCTCTTATAATTATTATTTTCGCGCAGTGAAAAAATATCGCGGCTACTTTTTATATTTTTTATATTGGCTGATCGTTTTTGCTATTGCTAAAATTGCGTTTTTACTGTATCATTTACATCTTGCAAAAACCCTAACTACAATTGAAACTTTCAATGTATTTCTTTATGGCCTGAGAATGGACGCGTCTTTCGCAGGATATATCTGCATACTTCCTTTTCTTTTATTTTTTATAAAATCAATAGCACGAAATCTTCCGATCAATAAGATCATCAGGGTTTACACTTATGTTTTAATTGTTCTGATATCATTTTTAATTGTTGCTGACCTCGAATTGTACAATGCGTGGGGATTCAGAATGGATGCGACCCCCTTACAATATTTTAAATCGCCAAAGGAAATGGGCGCTACGATTTCCTCATCACCGCTGTTTCTTTTGTCTATTATTTTTATCTTTTTGTTGGCGCTGTTTATTTTCATTTATAAAAAATATTTTAATCTTTTTATCGAAAGGAATCAAAAAGTATTTCACCTGTATGATGTTTTTATTGCTCTGTTTCTCGTCGCAGTGCTCTTTGTTCCGATTCGTGGCGGCATTCAAAAAATACCAATGAACATCAGTGATGTTTATTTTTCAGAAAAAATATTTGCTGATCACGCAGCTATTAATTTACCGTGGAATATCATGTTTTCAATTTTAAACATGCACAATAAACAAAATCCTTTTGATTATTTCCCGGAAGACAAAGCTGAAAGATTAGTTGCAGAATTATACAATACAGGCCCTAAAAAAATACCGTCCAATCTATCCACCAAAAATCCAAATATCATTATTGTAATTTTAGAAAGTTATACTGCAAAATGGGTCGGCTGTCTTGGCGGAGTTCCTGGCGTAACACCAAACCTGGACAGCATTGCAGCCGATGGATTGTTGTTTACAAATATTTATGCAGCAGGCGACAGAAGTGAAAAAGGACAGGTCGCTGTTTTGAGTGGGTATCCGAATCAGGCTATTACTTCTATTATTAAAACACCTACAAAAACGCGGCATCTTCCCTCTATTAATCAGGCACTTGAACCGCTGGGTTATCATTCAAGTTATACCTATGGTGGTGAACTTGAATTTGCAAATATTAAATCTTATCTCGTCAATATTGGAATACAGAAACTGATTGATAAATATTCATTTCCGGTTTCAGAAAGGACTACTTCATGGGGGGTTCATGATCAATATGTTTTCGACCGCTTTTATAACGATATTCAGAATGAAAAGCAGCCATTTTTTGCTACGATGTTTACACTCAGCAGCCATGAACCATATGATGTTCCGATGAAACCAAAATTTCCGGGAAAAAATGAAACGACTCTTTTTAAAAATTCTGTTTATTATACCGATAGCATTATTGGTCATTTTATTCGAACTTTTAAAAACGATCCTTTGTGGAAAAACACTTTGATCGTTTTTGTCGCCGATCACGGGCATCCTTTGCCAGGACAAGATCCAAACGACCGGCCGTCAAAATTTCATATTCCATTAATCTTTTCGGGCGGTGCATTAACGGTGAAAGGGCAAATAAATACCATTGGTTCACAAACTGATATTGCCACAACTATTTTAGATCAGCTTCATTTACCAACTGATCAATTTAAATGGGGAAAAGACCTGCTTGATTCTTCAGCAAAATCATTTGCTTTTTATTCTTTCAACAATGGTTTTGGATTCGTAACTCCAAAAGGCACTGAAACGTTTGATAATGTTGCAAAAAAACCAATTTATACATCTCCCGGTTATGATACTTCTCAAATAAAATACGGAAAGGCATATATGCAGTTTTCTTACGAGGATTTTTTAAACAGATAAGGCAACAGGCTTGTGCAACCTGCGATAAAAAAATGCGAGTAAAATACACACGACCGCCAGCACATACCAAAGCATTTTAAAACTAAAATATTCTGCTATCAATGAACCAGCAAATGGTCCAATTGCCTGAGCTGAAGCCCATGCTACTGTGAATAATGCAGCATATTGACCACGGTTATTTTTTTGTGCCCGTCCGATCCACCAGGCATTCATAAATGGCATCGAAAATATTTCGCCAAATGTTAGAAATACCATTGCAATTAGTGCAATTGTTGCATGATTTGTGGGAGGTAAATTCAGCAATAAAAATGAAACAGCCACGAGCAACATTCCGCTCGAAATAAAATGAAGCGAAGGTCTTTTTCCTTCTAAAGTAAATATGGTGATCATTTCAAAAACTGCAATAATTATTCCATTGAGGGCCATAATAACGCCAATAAAAAAAACACTCAGTTGAAATTTCTCTCGAAAAAAAACAGGTATCGTTGTAAACATCTGGAAGAAACAAAAAGCGAAAATAAAAGTGAGCAGGATAAAAGCCATATACGTCTTGTCTTTATAAGCAGAATCAACAATTATATTTTTTTCCTTACTGATTTTTTCTGTTGATGGATTTCTTCCGGGCGACAATGTTATATACAATAAAATGGCTGCTGAAATATTTGAAATACCATCTACCCAAAACAACAAATGATAATTAAAACTTGCCAGCAATCCTCCCAGAGCGCCTCCGACAGCCCATCCGACGTTAATGGAAAGACGATTTAAAGAATAAGAACGGGTTCTGTTTTCCTCTTTGCTGTAATGTGCAATGGCAACAGTATTTGCCGGCCGGAAAGATTCATTCAGCAACGCAAGAAAAAAAGTAGTAACGCAGATGGAATTGTATGAATTCATTTGTCCTAAAACAATGAACATAACGCCGCCGCCTAAAAGCGCACTTAATTGTACATAATAATATCCAATGGTATCTACAAGTTTACCGCCAATCAATGCTCCGGTAATTGCACCCAAACCGAATATACTCATTACGAAACCAGCCTTGCCAATTGAAACTCCAAACTGTTGCGTAAGATACATCGTCATGAATGGAACCACCATTGTGCCCATCCTGTTCACCAGCATCACAAGCGAAAGCCACCATGTGCCGGATGTAAGGCCGCCATAAGCTTTTCTATAAAGAGAAAAAGCGCGTGTAATGATCATACTTGTAAATAGAAAATGAAGATACGATTGAATCGGTTTCAGTAAAACAAGAAATAAATGCTTTTTATATTTTGCAAAAACTGTTGCAGTAAAGGCACAAAAAAATCCATTTCATCTTTTTAAAATGAAATGGATTTTCAAACCTATTTGGGCTAATTATTTATACAGGATTATTTATACAGGATCTCATAATATTCATCCACCATCCTGTTGCTGTCAAAGGCAAACTGAACATCTCTCATTCCATTTTTTACAATCTGGCGCCAGGTGTCCTTATCATTGTAGTATAAAGGCAATATCTCATTTTCAAGAATCTCGTAAATTTTATTGAGATCATAATTATCCTGTTCTTCCACATGCATATTCATATAATCTGCCGGCGGAACTACAAAACCATTATTACCATTATTTACGAATTCACAAATCCAACCATCATTGGTGCTCAAATTTACCGCGCCATTCATAGCAGCGGTCATTCCGCTGGTACCGCTTGCTTCACGGGGCACTCTTGGATTGTTTAACCAAACATCGGCCGATTGCTTTAACCGTTTACTCAAAGCGAGTTCATAACCGGTACAAACTGCTACATTTTTATATTGTTTGCTCAAACTCACCAGGTGATTAAAGTCGCTTATGGCGGGATAATCAAGCGGGTACGGCTTGCCCGCCCAAATGATCTGCACCGGGTATTTTGGATTGTTCAATAATGCTTCAAACCGGTTGTGATCCCTGGTAATTAATTCCGCTCTTTTATATCCTGCAAATCTCCGCGCCCATACAATCGTGAGAACATTTGGATCCATCAACTTTCCTGTCTGATCCGCAACAATCGCCAAACCACGAAGTTTTAAATGTCTTTTACGATCATCGAACCAATCATCATTATTTTCCAGACTTGCACGATACAATTGTTTATCGGCCCAATAGCGCCAGTTTTGCGCGTTTGTAATCGCTTTTATTTCACAAATGCCATCATATTTATTCCATATTTGCCGGCTTACTTCGCCATGCAATTGTGACACACCATTTGCAAGATGTGCAAAACGCAATGCTGCAAGGGAATGATTAAAAAGGTCATCGGTCATCCCGGTTAATTCGCGAACTTTTTCCAAAGGCATTCCGCAGAAATAACTCATTTTTTCGCAAAGATAAATATCATGTTTTTCGTTGCCGGCTTCTTCAGGAGTATGGGTTGTAAAAACCATACGCTTTTTTACATCTTCAATATTTCCAAACTTTTTATACAAATAAAATGCAGAACTTACGGCATGCGCTTCATTCAAATGATACAGATCCGGATTGTACTTCATGATATCGAGAAGCTTCGCCCCTCCTATTCCCAGTAAAATAAATTGCGCCATTTTCGTCGCTGCATTTCCATCATAAAGCCGGTGGGAAATTGTTTGAGAGACATAATCATTTTCGGGGTCGTTTGTACTTAATAAAAATAAAGGAGCTGTATTAAAGGTTTTAGGATTAAGGTATAAAACTTTTACCCAAACCGGATGATCGTGTATGTCAATTTGAAACCGGATGCCGGTTTCCTCAAGAAAATTGTAGATCTTTTCAATCCAAACAACTTTTAAGGTCTGATCCTGGTTTCTTGCCTGGTCGTAATATCCTTCTTTCCATAAAATTCCGATACCGATAAGATTTTGTCGCAATTCATAAGCACTTCTCAAATGTGATCCGGATAAAAAGCCAAGTCCTCCGCTGTATATTTTTAGTGGCTGATCAATTGCATATTCCATAGAAAAATAAGCCACTTTTTTCTGATACCGTTCATTGATTTCATACGGTATCACGTAATTTTCAAAACTCATAATAGCCAAAAGTATTTTAATTGAGGGCGCAATATAAACGTAAAAAGTAAGAAATATATTGTTTTTCAGAATTTTAATGTGTAATAATTACACACATCGGGTTTACTAATAGAAAACAAGAAATACTTTTTCAAAAAAATATCAATTAAGGAGGGAGTACTTTATCTTCCAAGATCTCATTGATATTTTCCACCTTATTCCTTCGGCGCTAACACAGTTTTCGCTTATGTATAAGCGAATAAAAGGCAAATAGCAGAACCGAAATTTTTCGATACATTGAATAAAAAAGCCTTCACAGAATGAAGGCTTTTATTTTAAAAAAGTTTTAAAATTAGAAATTATACGCCAGGCGCAAATTTAAAGAGCCTAAAGTACTTGAGTTTTTGCTAAAAGCGAGGTACTTTATTGAACCGTCAAAGTTTGGACTGAAATAATACCCGAGGCTTGGGGCATAAGCAAAAGCACCACTTCCGCCTTTTGCAAATCCATAACCCAATTGAGCATGTCCGTACAACTTGTTTTCCTGTCCGAAAAAGAATTTCGCTCCTGCTAACAATGGAACAAAATAATTGCTTCCACCGCCATACTTGGATTTTATAGAATAATTTTCATATCCTACACTTCCTGTGATCTTGGTTGTAGGAGCTACGGAGAAATCTGCCTGAAGATCAGCTCCATATGCAAGTGAATAAATTGATGGAGAGGATGTAGGCAAACCGACATTCACTCCAATGCTCAGGTTGGTGCTTTTTGTAGCATCCTGCGCCTGTGCGCCAATTGTTGTAAATGCAACAACGGCAAATACTAAAAGTAACTTTTTCATTTTTTTGTTTTTTTGTTTTACAAATGGGTTTAAACTAAGTACATTTAAAATGCAAATATCTATAATGTTTTCAATTACACAATAAGTCATCATAGGTATTTTTCTAAAAAAATTATATTTTGCGCCTTGAAGCAGGCATAAAAAAAGTGTTCCAAAAAAATTGAAACACTTCTTTTAATAAAATTTCAACGCTTTATTACCTGTTGAAAAAGTAATGAATGCCAACCATGAAAGCGCTGTTTTTAGCAGTTGCATCCGTTCCCTGGTTGTCCTTGATCAGATTTGTCAACCCAAGCTGGTAACGGGCGTCAACACCAAATCCGTTGGATAAGGTATAACCAACTCCTAAAACACCGGATACTTCAACTGGTTTGTATTCGTCTTTGTCATCTACAGTTTGATTGTCTTGTGAGCTTTTTGATTTTGCTGAAAGTAAATAGCTTACCTGTGGTCCTGCGAAAACTGAAAAGCCTTCAGATTTGTATTTTGCCAAAATAGGCAAGTTGATGTATCCAAGATTTTCTGATGCAGAGGCAGTCATGCCGCTGTCACTTGCTTTCATTTTAGCTCCCATGGACGAATAAAATAATTCCGGTTGAACTGCAAATTTTTCTGAAACGCCAACTTCTGCAAAGGCGCCGGCATAAAAACCAATTTTTGTTGTTAAAGAAATAGAAATTCCGCTGCTGGACATCTTCATATTTGAGGCCGTCATACCGCCCTTTAAACCAAAAGAAGTTGTTTGTGCTTGTGTTGTGGCCGCTGAAAAAGCAATAGCGGCAATTGCCAATAGAAAGTTTCTCATTGTGGTGTTTTGTTTTGTTTAAAAAAATAAAGGTGCAAATATCACAAATCTTTGAAACAAATACAATGCTATGACATTTTTTTTTCAAAATTCCGTTCAGAAATTTCAATTTTCAGATTTTCAATCATATCAGCAGTCATTGTGGCAAGATCATATTTCGGTTTCCAGTTCCAATCATTTCTGGCTACAGAATCATCAATACTTTGTGGCCAGCTTTCTGCAATTTGCTGCCGGTAATCCGGTTCATAGGTGATGCTAAAATCGGGAATATGTTTTTTAATTTCTGCAGCTATTTCTTTTGGAGAAAAACTCATTCCATGAATATTATACGAAGTGCGAACAGAAATTTTTTCAACCGGCGATTCCATTAATTCGATCGTAGCGCGAATGGCATCAGGCATGTACATCATTGGCAGATAAGTATCTTCTTTTAAAAAACAGGTGAAATGATCTTCTTCTAATGCATCATGAAAAATTTCCACGGCATAATCAGTGGTGCCGCCACCAGGTTCGCTTTTATAACTGATCAGGCCGGGATACCGCAAACTGCGAACATCAATATCATAACGATGATTAAAATAATTGCACCAAAATTCACCGGCAAATTTGCTGATCCCATAAACCGTCGTCGGTTCGATCACTGTTTTTTGAGGACAATTTATTTTAGGAGATGTAGGCCCGAAAACCGCGATGCTGCTTGGCCAATACACTTTACGTACATTTTCATCTTTAGCAATTTCCAACACATTTAAGAGACTTTGGGTATTCAAATGCCACGCAAGATTTGGATTTTTTTCGCCGGTGGCGGAAAGAATTGCTGCCAATAAATATATCTGGGTGATGTTTTGCCGAATGACCTGTACATGAAGCATTTCTTTGTTCATTACATCAAGACTTACATAAGGGCCTGTACCTTTTAATAATTCATTTTCTGCCCGCAAGTCAGACGCAACAACATTAGCACCGCCATAAATTTTGCGAAGTTCGAGTGTGAGCTCCACTCCTATCTGTCCGCAAGCACCAATTACCAATATTTTATCTTTGATCATTTTATTTTTTAAGTAGCAAAGTAAAATTTAAAAAAGCTAAAGGCAAAATAGATTGGGGAAATAGAGCAATCGATTGATTTAAGGCAAATGATATAAGGATCTGTAATTCTTGCTAGCTATTTCAGTCTGAAAAAAGCTTCTTTATATATCATCTATTTATTGCAGTAAATAAAGAAATAAAGGCAATTTCTAATTCCCGCAAATTATTTATTACGATTATTCTATCATTTTTTAAAAAGGAAAAACACTGCGGCGATCAATAAGCCAAAACCTACCAAATGATTCCAGCGAAGCGGCTGATCTTTGAAAAAAAACAACATAAATACAGTAAAGACAGAAAGCGTAATGACCTCTTGAATTATTTTTAATTGCCACAAAGAGAAAGGGCCGCCATCTTCAGAAAAACCAATCCTGTTCGCCGGCACCTGGAACATGTATTCAAAAAAAGCAACACCCCAACTCATCAAGATTACGAGGAATAAACTTACGCCCACCAGCTTCCCCATTTGCTTCATTTTCAAATGTCCATACCACGCAAGGGTCATAAAAGTATTGGAACAAATTAATAGAAAAACCGTGAGTAGCGCTTTTTTTATCATGTAGTATTTTTTTAAAGTGGGTTAAAGAGGCTTTTGTATTTTACTTCATGCTCCTAACCAATTATTTTGCCATCTTTCATATGTAAAAGCCGGTCACTTAATTGCGCCAGTTCTTCATTATGCGTAACGATCAAAAATGTTTGTTGAAAACGATTCCGAAGATCGATAAACAAATTATGCAATTCTTTTGCATGAGCAGAATCAAGGTTGCCGGTTGGTTCGTCTGCCATCACAATCGAAGGATTATTTATCAACGCTCTTGCCACAGCCACCCGTTGTTGTTCACCCCCCGAAAGCTCACCGGGTTTGTGTTCTCCACGATCTTTCAGATTTAATAATGCCAATAATTCTTCTGCCCTTTTCTCTACATCTTTATTTTTTTTGCCGGCTATCCATGCCGGAATACAAATATTTTCCAAAGCTGAAAATTCAGGTAACAGATGATGAAACTGGAAAACGAAGCCAATATGCTGGTTTCTGAAAGACGCCAGCTTTTTCCCTTTTAGCTGGCTGACATTTACCTGGTCAATAACTATTTGCCCTTTGTCCGCTTTGTCCAACGTGCCTAAAATGTGTAATAAAGTGCTTTTTCCCGCGCCGGAAGAGCCGGCAATACTCACAATTTCGCCTTTTGAAATCTCAATATCCACCCCTTTTAATACCGGCAAAGGGCCATAATTTTTATAAATGCCTGTCGCTTTTAACATGGTTGAATGTAAAGTAAAAATGAAACGAAAAAATTAAAAAAAATAAATAAAGGTGCACAATATAATGGATAAAAAGCCGTCATCTTTTTGAAAATTTTCTCGCAAAAAACAATATTTGGTTTTTTAAATATAACTTTTACATTTGCGGAAAATTAGAAACCTGATTTTTAATTTTATTAAAAAATAAACACAATATATGTTTTGGACACTAGAACTTGCCTCACATCTTGAAGAAGCGCCTTGGCCCGCTACTAAAGATGAATTAATCGACTATGCAATCCGCAGTGGCGCACCTATTGAGGTTGTTGAAAACTTACAGGAACTGGAAGACGAAGGCGCCGATATTTATGAGAGCCTGGAAGATATCTGGCCCGATTATCCGAGCCAGGAAGATTTCTTTTTTAATGAAGATGAATATTAAGCTGAAGTTCCAGGTTCGATAATATTAACTGCATGAAAATTATAAAAAAAACCGCTAATTTTTTAGCGGTTTTTTGTTACAATTATTATTTTATAAAATTATTTTTCCATTTGCTCAATCACATCATGAGTAACACCTGTTGATGAAAATCCTCCATCGTGATAGAGGTTTTGCATGGTAACATATTTGGTAAGATCACTAAAAAGCGTCACAATATAATTAGCACAATCTTCGCCGGTTGCATTTCCCAGAGGGCTCATTTTTTCTGCATAAGAAATAAAACCTTCGAAGCCTTTAACGCCACTTCCGGCAGTCGTTCTTGTTGGTGATTGAGAAACGGTGTTTACCCGCACTTTATTTTTCAAAGCATAATGATAGCCAAAACTCCGCGCGATACTTTCCAATAATGCTTTTGCATCAGCCATTTCGCTATAGTCTGGAAACACTCTTTGCGCAGCGATGTACGTTAGCGCAACAACACTTCCCCATTCTTTCAACGCGTCTGATTTATAACAAACTGCCAGCAAGCGGTGCAAACTTGTGGCTGAAATATCCAGGGTTTTTTGATTAAAACCGTAATCGATTTCAGTGTACGGTTTTGCCTTTCTCATGTTCATACTCATTCCAACTGAATGCAAAATAAAATCAAAACTGCCGCCAAAATGGTCTTTGGCTTTGGTAATTAAATTCTGCATATCGTCGTTGCTGGTTACATCGCAGGGAACGATGGGCGCGTTTGTTTTTTCCGCCAGTTTATTGATCTCACCCATGCGCATAGCGATTGGCGCATTGGTCAATAAAATTTCTGCCCCTTCTTCATGGCATTGCAATGCAGTTTTCCAGGCAATAGACTTTTCATCCAATGCACCGAAAATAATTCCTTTTTTCCCTTTCAATAAATTGTACGACATGAGTTGATTTTTTATGAGTTATTGTTGATTATTAAATTTGATTTTAAACGTCAGCAAAAGAACAAATACAACACTTTTACATTCCCTTTCCGTTCTTTTTGCTTGTAGAAAATAAGGTTGATTCAGATATTTAAAGAGTTGCGGTAGTATTAAATTCCTATCAAAACTTATTAGTTTATACATTTTCGAATTTCAGATTCTTAAATCAGCGTATCAGCTAATTCGCTATCATCTCCCTTGCATTTTCAAACGCCGCAGCAGTGGGTTTTTTCCCACTAAGCATTGTTGCTATCGCTGTGATTCTTTCATCTTCATTCAACACTTTTATTGCCGTGATTATTTTATCATCTTTAATTTCTTTATATACAAAAAAGTGTGTGTTTGCTTTTGCTGCAATCTGCGGCTGATGGGTTATTGAAATTACCTGGTGCGCTTTTGAAAGTTCTTTAATAATAATTCCTACCTGCCTGGCCGCTTCTCCGCTGATGCCTGAATCTATCTCATCAAATATTAAAGTTGGCAATTGCACACTTTTAGCAACCAACGATTTGATGCTCAACATCAAACGGCTCAATTCGCCCCCGCTGGCTACTTTGCGCAAAGGTTCAAACTGTTTATTTGCAGAAGATAAATTTGCATTAAACAAAAAATCAATCGTATTATTTCCAAAAGAATTTAAAGTATCAGCTTCTTTTATTTCTACTTTTAGTCTTGCATTTGGCATTCCCACCTGCAATAAAAGTTTATTTACTTTTTCTTCAAAAGGTGCGATTTCTTTTTGTCTTTTCTGTGAAATATCTTTTGCAAGTTTTAATGCTTCATGAAAGAATTTTTTAGATATTTTTTCTTTTTCAGCAATCGTTTCTTCAAGATTGGTGATCTTTTTTAATTCATTTTCAAGGGCTGATCTTATTTCATTTAATTGCAATGTAGTATTGACATTGTGTTTCTTTAAAAGGCTATAACCCAACGCCATCCTCTCATTGAGCGTATTGATCCTTTCTTCATCATAATTTACTTTGTTGTTTATCGCATCTATTTCAGATGAAATATCTGCAAGTTCGATCTGCAATGAAAGCAACCTTTCGTTGATCGATTTTATTTCAGGATGAATGTTTTGAACAGATTGTAATTTGTGATTAATAGACTTTACTTGCTGAAGCAACGGCTGTTCACTTTCCTGCATTTGAAAATATATTTCCGTAAGAATAGATTTTATATTTTCTGCATGGCTCATCACTTTTATTTCCGCATCAATATTTTCAATTTCATTCTCCTGGAAATTCGCCGCCTCAAGTTCATCAAATAAAAACTGGTTATAATCAAACTCTTTATTGGCAGCTGTTTGCTCAAATTTTAATTTTTCAAGATCCTGCAAAACAAGCCGGTATTTTTTAAAAACCGTTTGATATTCTTCTAAAGCTTTTCCAGTGGCGGCAAGTGCATCAATTACTTCGCGTTGAAAATCGTTGCTGTTTAATTCCAATGTATCAAATTGCTGATGGAGGTCAACAATCAATGTAGATAATTGTTTTAATTGAGCAAGCGTAACCGGCGTATCATTGATGAAAGCACGCGATTTTCCACTTGCAGAAATTTCACGCCTCATCAGCATTTCAGCCTCTGAATCCAGATCATTTTTTTGCAAAAAATCTTTTACTGCTGCATAATTTGTTTTAAAAACTCCTTCTATAAAACATTTTTTTTCTTTGTCTAACAAAACCGATGTGTCCGCTCTCTCGCCCAAAATTAAACTGAGTGCACCCATCAAAATACTTTTACCTGCGCCGGTTTCACCGGTTATAATATTCAGATGCTTGGAGAAATTGACCGTCAGAGAATCAATGATAGCATAATTATGTATGTGTAATTGCTGCAGCATAAAAAAGGCAAATTACAATTTTCTATTTTATTCGTTTGGGATAAATTCTCTCAGATTTTAAACCTGAACTTCATCAGCATAAGAATGCATATATTGATAATCGGGAGTAAGCTTTCCGTTCTTTACAATCGTGGCGTCTTCAATAATTTTTGAATCACCGGAAATGAGATCATCAAGGATAAATTTTATTAATTGTTCGCCAAAATACCTCGACGCGTCACGCGGCAATTCATTAGGTAAATTCCCAACCGCCATAATATCAACAGAGTCCGGAAGATAAGGTGCAGTGCGTGCTCCGGTGATTTTATTTACACCATAAACCGGATCTTCCATTGTATTATCACCCAGGTTACAAGGCACAGAGCCGTTCCTGTCATCAGAAATATCAGCAATCGTCTTTATCCTGAAATTTACACTTTTCATATCTTCCATTTCAAACAAACGAGGTATGTTTTGTTGCCAATAAACGCCGTTTAACAAAATATCTGTTTCAGAAAGATAATTCGAAAACAGGCACTGATATCTTTCCGGATGATCATGAAATTCTTTTCGATTGTACTTTCCCGTTAATTCATTTACATAAAGATTTTCACCTTTCAGATGAACATAAACCGGGTAAGAGAACTGAGTGGTTTTATATTCATCCGGCTCAGCTTCGTGTATTTCCATGAGGTTCATAATTTCTAAAATACCATGCGCCACTCTCCCACCGCCGGTTACCGCCATCTTTATCAGTGGAATCTTTAAGCCGAAATAAGTATGTATCAGTTCCTGAAAATTTTTCTTTTTATAAACTCTTTCGAGAGAAAAGCTTCCCGTACGGTTTCCATAAGCCATCATTCCGTTGTGGGCACCAACCACCCCAGCGAAAAATCCAAAGCCAATGAGCCGTGTTCCATCTTCGTGTTCGAGGCATTCATAATCGATCAGTGTAATTTTTTTTGTAATGATTGCCTTCAGGAGTTTTTGATTATAAGGCTGCAACTTCCGTGTGTGAGAAAAAATAAAATAAGTTTTTCCCGGGATCAGCATATCTAAAGGCACTTCTTTTATGCCAAATAAAATATCACATTCACCCAGATCTTCTTTCACTTCTATTCCCAAACTCTTATACTCAAGATCAGTATAGCAGCGGGTTTGAGACATTTGAACCGTAATAGAAATGTCTTTATTTTCCTGTACCCATTTGCATTGCAGCGGCGTAAGCGCAACCCGGTTGTCCTGAGGTATTTTTCCTTCCCTGATCAATCCAATTTTCAACATCAATTAATTTTTAAAAGGCGTAAAATTACAGTATCTTAACAATTATCGAAGGTTTGCGGGTTGGAGTTTAGATTTTATCATTAGATTCAATGATTGTAAATCCAGAAAGTTCATCTGGCAGCAAGCAAATAAATAACGTAATTTTCTATTTTCTTTTTCTCATTCTTTTATAAAAAATCATTTTGACAGAATGGTTTCATTGCGTAATATTGCAACCCGTTAAAAAAATACGCTGACGATTAAAGACGGCTTACTAAAGCCCAGATGGCGGAATTGGTAGACGCGTCAGACTCAAAATCTGGTATTGGCAACAATGTGCAGGTTCGATTCCTGTTCTGGGCACTTAGAAAAGGTTGTAAATAATTAATTACAACCTTTTTTGTTTTTATAACAGTCAAAAATCAGCCTTTTTACCGCATTCTCCGGCTATTGACGATTGAACAAATGGCCGAGCCAATGACCGACTTTTTCGGAACAAAAAGTCAGGCAAGAGAAACTTCTATTTGCTGCAAAAGGCTCAATCGAACCGAAAACAATAATTGCAGTTATTTGTTGATTTACTGTGATTCAGCACTAACCTCTGTTGTCGCCTTTTCTTTCGCAACAATTCAAATATGTAATTACCATTGTAATTTAACGATCGTACCATCAGGATCGTTTTCAAAACTAAGATAAGTAGTATGTGATAAGGCATCCCACGACTTTTTTGTCACCTTCACCTCTTGCCCTTTTGCATCACTCAAAGAAATTTTTCGGGGTTCATGTGGCAATAAAATGCGGATACTATTGGTAGTATTCGATGGGCTTTTAGAAACGAATGAATACTCATTTGACTTTACTTTTTCGTCATAAATCCTGGAAGCGGATGCCAATACCTGCGGT
>JBQCFI010000557.1:0-3470 GCA_051959325.1 Ginsengibacter sp.
TATCGCAAACCGCTGCATCGGCACTGCAATCGCTGTTCTCCCCTATTTCATATACCCAATATTTAGGATCGATATGATCCGGTGCGGGCAAAGGCCCTTGTCTGCCTGCATGCCTGCGGAGGTAATTGCAGATCTGCTCTATATTTACAAAAATAGAGATCGGATTGGCAAATCCCTTCCTCCGGGGAACGTAGCAATAGGAACAAGCCATCGTGCACCCGTTAGATTCTGAAGGTGCCACCCAATGCGAGCTTCTTCTGTTGGGACGGCAACTTAATGACTTTTTAATACCCAGCACGATGATGTGTTTCTTATTCGATATCCAGTCTTCTACCGATCCCTGGTTACCATGAAGCTCCGGTATCTTCCAATGTGAAGGCACTTCTATTAGCGTGGCATTCGGATATTTATCAAAGATCTCCTGACCTCTTTTATAATTTCTTACTTCAGGTTCCAGGTAAATTTCATTCACCTTCAGAAGATCATCAATGGTTTTATTATTTAGCATTGTCGTGATGAACGGTAATCCTTTTCGAGTTATAGAATTAGGAACTGAATGATGCCTTAATTGTGCCAATTTTTCGTACAAAAGATGATGATTCAGCGAAGTATTAATTTCATTTGGGTCGAAGCAGATACCAAATAAATCTATGCAGATTGCATTATAGAGTATAAAAAGGTTGTTCGAAATGAGCCTGATGTACAGGTTTACTGCATGATCATTTGCATATTCCCAAATGATGGCTCTTTTCCTATAAAGGCATCACGGTCTGTTTCTGCAACCATTATAACGCCAAGTGATGGAAGCTTCATTTTTATTATCTTATTTCTTAATGATAATACATTTCCTTCAATAGAATATGAACGATCATTGAATGATACCGGAGCATTCTCAACAACATTCGAGGGAATTAGTTTAATCTGCCGGTATTTTTTTGCAAATTCCTTCATTGCATTAATTTCATTTTCGGAAACGATGGCTGCATGATTTTTCCAGAAGACCAGATTTATCACCCGATCCATTTGTCTTATTTGTGCGAGTTTATCTTCAGTAGTATTAATAAATATATACGACGTAAACAACGGCACAACAGTCATTTTCTTTCTTCTGAAATCAACTTCTTTACAATTTACCGGATAAAAGTTCTTAATTTTCATTTTGGTTAATATACTACTAACCTTTTTTTCGCATTCTCTTTTTGTATAGAGAATATACCAATTCTTATTCATGATTTGAACAGATATTTACCTTCCTCCTTAAAACGGGAGTAATGAGTTAATAGAAATCCTTAAAATGGTACCGGCTTTTTTGCAGATAAAAATAAGTTATGCTTCTTCAGAAACATAGGCTGCAGCACAGTAGAACATTAAGTGCTTGGAAATTCTGTTAGGATTCGGGTTAAAGGAGTAACGCTTCGGCCGGATGGCTTTTTCAAGGTTGGAATGAGAAAAATACCTGGTATTTTTTCGCACTGCAAACATACTGGCTATATTGATAGAATCCAAACCTTTTTCAAAAGATATTCCACGTGTACAGTTGACCTTTCCTTGAATTTAAAGGAATTGATTTTGTCATCGCTTTCCTATTTGCTTCAATTACAAAAACATCGAAGCAGTTGTAAGCGGCTCTTAGACAATCTCCTGCATCGCAAAGAACTGTTGCGGGGTCGGCATTTTACAATCGTTAAGGGCGGGAAGAAAGCGCCCCGGCCGATCTGTGACCGCCTTCAGCTTTTCAACAAGCAGCATCGTTGCAGGACAGTATTCAATATTCTGTTTGTGAATGTATAAATAATCCGTAGCCGGCCTTTTGTGAAAATGAGGAAAATCGGCACAATCGGCAGGGCGCACTTCATAAATGGAACACATGTTCGTATTCAAATCGAGGAACTGGCATGGCTGGGATTTATTCATCCAATCGTTGTTTCTTTTATCCCGGTACAACCATTTTTCCTTGAAATCTTTCGCCTTCATACCAAGATGCGCGGAAATTCTTTTAATGTCTTCTGTTGTGTATGTCGGGCTCATTACCTTACAGCAATTGGCGCAATGAAGGCATCCAATCGCTGACCACACCTCTTTCTCTGTTTTGTCTAACTGTTCATGCAGGTTTTGTGGAGGATTTTTTTCAAGGCGACTGATAAAGTGGCGGAAAGATTTTCGGTTGACATCAAATTTCTTTTTTAATTCTTTTAAGTCGATGGATTCCATGGGGAGAAAAATGAAAGGGAAGAATTGTTTTTAAAAAATAAAAGTAGCGTTTATTTATTAGAAATTCCTGATCGTCGAATTGAATGGTTGATGAAGATAGCAGCCACGGCGGCAGCGTTTATTTTCTTACAAATCCCGTTCGTGTGCCTTCGATTCTTTGTGCCTTCGTGTGAGACTGGTTTTTTCACACGAAGACTTGAAGGTCACAAAGTTTCACCAAGAATGGTTGGTGGAGACACCAACCACGGCGGCAGAGATTGTTTTTTTCACCCAGACACGGTTTTTTTTCTCAGCAAGGCCCGAAAGGGACAAAGTGACACAAAGAGTCTTTTACGACGCTTATTTATTTTAATTTCACGCTGATTTTTGTTGCCAATAAACGGGGTCGAACACAGTAGCCGGTAAAGCAACAAATAACCATTATTCTTAAATTACAATCTGATGTGGGAACCGTATAAAAAGGGTTTTAAAGCATATCTGCAACTGGAGAAATCATTATCCGAAAATTCCGTAGAAGCTTATGTTCATGATATTGAAAAGTTTACCCAATTCCTTTCCGCAAAAAATATTGAAAAGAATCCGAAGGAAATTGAATTGAAGGATATGGAAGACTTCTTAAAATGGATCCATCAATTGGGAATGACACCGGCCTCACAGGCGAGGATCGTTTCGGGGTTAAGAGGTTTTTATAAATTCTGTTTGCAGGAACAAATTTCACAAACCGATCCGACTACTTTATTGGAAGCACCCAAACTTGGCAAACATCTTCCCGATACATTGAGTTATGATGAAATTGAAAAAATTCTTACACACATCGATTTGAGCACTCCTGAGGGGGGCAGGAATAAAGCAATCATCGAAACGCTTTATGGCTGTGGATTGCGTGTGTCCGAACTGGTGAATCTAAAACTTACCTGTCTTTATCTCCAGGAAGGATTCATCCGTATTACCGGCAAAGGCGATAAAGAACGGCTGGTTCCTCTTGGCGAATCAGCGATAAAATACATCAATCTTTATCGTGAAAATATTCGTGTACACGTCCCCGTTATACCCGGCAATGAAGACGTTGTTTTTCTAAACCGTCGCGGAAGAAAACTTTCACGGGTAATGGTATTTATGATCATCAAAGAAGCAGCAAAAAAAGCTTCTATTACCAAAAATATTTCACCTCATACTTTCCGGCATTCGTTTGCCACACACCTGGTAGAAGGAGGGGCTGACCTTCGGGCTGTACAGGAAATGCTGGGGCATGAGAGTAT
>JBQCFI010000558.1:0-2584 GCA_051959325.1 Ginsengibacter sp.
TAGGGGATTGTATTTTAGGATTAGAACCCGGTTCTGGCCGTTTAGATGATTTAGAACCCTGTTTGAAAAGAAAACAGAAAAAACGATTATTTATGTGTTGGCTGCAGGAAAAATAAAAAGGTAACTTTTTGCCGCACGGGAATCTGGGTAATAAAAGCAATTGTTTTTTCACTAAAATTTATTTTCTTTTTATCCTATCTTTGCGGCCTAAAATTTTAAAATCTTGGCTACAAAGTTTTCTAAAGAAACTTATTTATACTGGTATGAGCTAATGCTCTTACTTCGCCGCTTCGAAGAAAAAGCAGGTCAGATGTATGGTATGCAAAAAATACGCGGCTTTTGCCATTTATATATAGGGCAGGAAGCAATAGCAGCGGGTTGCATGACCGCTACCAATGATGATGACATTTTCATTACTGCTTACCGGGATCATGGACTGGCAATTGCAAAAGGAATTAATCCAAATGCCTGCATGGCCGAATTGTATGGTAAAGCTACCGGTTGCAGCAAAGGGAAAGGAGGAAGCATGCACTTCTTTGGTGTAGAACATAGATTTTTTGGCGGCCATGGAATTGTAGGCGCCCAGATCGGAACCGGCGCTGGCCTTGCTTTTGCAGAAAAATATAAAGGAACTGATAATGTGGTTCTTTGTTTTTTTGGCGATGGCGCTGCCCGCCAGGGAATCCTGCATGAAACATTTAATCTTGCCATGCTTTGGAAGCTTCCGGTGGTTTTCATTTGCGAAAATAACAACTATGCGATGGGAACTTCAGTTGCCCGCACTTCTAATGTATTGGATATTTATAAACTGGCCGATGCTTATGAAATGCCAGGCGACCAGGTAGATGGAATGATTCCTGAAACTGTACATGAAGCAGTAGAAAGAGCGGTGAAAAGAGCTCGCGAACAAGGCGGCCCAACCCTTTTGGAAATAAAAACCTATCGCTACAAGGGACACAGTATGAGCGACCCTGCAAAATATCGGAGCAAAGAAGAAATGGAAGAATATAAATTGCAGGATCCTGTAGAAACAACTTTGACAAAATTGAAAGATAATTTTGGGGTGACTGATGAAGAAATTGAACAAATAACCGAACGGGTAAAACACCAGGTAGAAGAATCAGTGAAATTTGCAGAAGAAAGTCCTTATCCTGATGATAGCGAAGTATTAAAAGATGTATATGCAGAAGATGATTATCCGTTTATTATGGATTAAGAAAGGAGAAACAGGTAAAAAGCAGCAAGTATCAAGACTAAAAAATAATACAGAAAAACAATTTTAATGGCGGACAAAAAAGTACAAATAAAAGAAGTAGATGTAGTAGAAAAAGCCCGCGGCTTTTGGGAAGATTATAGCAAACCGATTTCATACATAGGCTCCGCAATTATTCTTATAGTTGCTGCATGGTTGATTTACAAATACATGTTTAAAGTGCCGGAACAGGAAAAAGCGGATAAAGTCGTATTTGTAACCCAAAAATACTTTTCCGAGTTCACAAACGCTACAGATTCTGCAAAAATCCTGCTTGCCACAAAAGTTTTGAACGGCGATGGCATTAATCCCGGAGCATTAAAAATTATCAATCAATATTCAGGAACGCCTGCTGCCAACTTGTGTGAATATTATGCCGGCGCTTGTTACCTGCATCTTGGGCAATTTGAAAAGTCTATCAAATACCTGAAAGATTTTGATGCAAATGGCGCCACACAAATAAAGAGCCGTGCTCTTGGTATGATGGGTGATGCAAGCGCAGAGCTGAATAAAAATGACGATGCATTGAATTATTATAAAAAAGCGGCAGATGTGAATAGTAAGGACGATTTTACTTCTTCAGAATTTTTATTCCGTGCGGCATTATTTGCTGAATCAACAGGAAAAACAAAAGATGCAATTGATCTTTTCAAAAAAATAAAAACGGATTACCCGCTTACTGAAAAAGCAGCTGACGTTGATCGCTACCTGGCACGGCTTGGTGATTTTTCAGAATAATTTTTAGAAATAAGAATGGCAATAGTAAATCAAAATCTTTATAATATTGATACAGGCATTCTCCCAAAGGATGCCTGTATTGTTATTGTACACACCCAGTGGAATCCGGAGATTGTGAATAAATTACTGGATGGTTGCAAAAAAGTTCTACACGAATATGGAATGGAGAATCATAAAATTATCACTGTTCCCGGCGCTTTTGAAATCCCTTTTACTATAAAAAATTTTTGGGATACCTATCATAATAAATTTGAGAAACCGCAGGTATTTATCGCTCTTGGATGCGTATTGCGCGGTGGTACACCTCATTTCGATTATGTATGTAAAGCCATTACAGACGGCGTCGTGCAATTAAATCTCACTTTACCGGTTCCAACTATCTTTGGTGTGCTTACCGTAGATAACCAGGAGCAGGCAGATGAGCGAACCGGCGGCACCCATGGAAATAAGGGAGAAGAAGCAGCATTAACTGCCTTAAAGATGATTACTCTGAAGTATTCCAGGTAGTCTTATTCCTTTTCATAAAAAATCTACATTTTATCTAAATGAAAGTACAGTTATTTATCCCATGTTTTGTTGATCAGTTGTATCCTC
>JBQCFI010000559.1:0-20721 GCA_051959325.1 Ginsengibacter sp.
TTCCGGCGCTTCCATTTACATTGCGGATTTAAGAAAAGGCGACATTTCCGACGCCAATGGGAATTTTCAGATCAGTAATATTCCTTCAGGAACCTATGCGGTTGAAGTAAAATTTATTGGCTATAAAACCATTCTGAAAAACATTTATTTTGATGCAAATAAAACAGGAAATTTTTCAATGGTCATTGCGGTAACCGAACAAAGTGAGATCGTTATTACCGGTTCTTCAAAAGCCACTTCTATCAAAAGAAACCCAATTCCCATTGTATCGATTAGCAAACAATTTCTCCAGCAAAATTTGAGTACGAATATCATCGATGCCGTTGCAAAAGTGCCGGGGATCAGCGAAGTCACCACCGGACCAAATGTGTCGAAACCCTTCATCCGCGGCTTGGGCTTTAATAGAATTCTGACTCTGTATGATGGCATCAGGCAGGAAGGCCAGCAATGGGGTGATGAACATGGAGTGGAAGTGGACGAGAATACTGTAGGTAAAGTGGAAGTGGTAAAAGGGCCAGCAAGCCTGATCTATGGGTCAGATGCGCTTGCCGGTGTAATAAACCTGCTACCGCCAAATCCTCCTGCACAAGGAAAAATAATTGGAAATATTCTTACAGATTATCAGACAAATAACAGCCTGATAGAAAATTCTGCAAATATTGCCGGACATACCAATGACATAACCTGGGGTGGAACTTTTACACATAAGATAGCGACAAACTATAAAAATAAATATGATGGAAGGGTTTATAATACAGGCTTTGCAGAAACAGACGCTTCAGCAAATGTAGGTATAAATAAAAACTGGGGTTATAGCAGGCTGGGTATTTCGATGTATAACGACCTCCAGGAAATTCCTGATGGAAGCAGGGATTCTGCAACAAGAAAATTCACCAAACAAATTACAGAAGCTGATAGCTACCGGCCAATCGTGAGTGCTGCAGAATTGAATTCTTATAAAATCTCAGCATTGCATCAAAGCGTACAGCATTATACAGTTTACAATTCGAATAGCTTTTTAATTGGCAGTGGAAGATTGACGCTGGGTCTCGCTTTTCAAAGAGATATTCGCAGAGAATTTAGCCATCCTGAAGTTCAGGTTCCCGGATTATACCTGAAGCTAAACACTTACTCTTACGACGCGAAATATTATTTTCATGAACGCAAGGGATTCAGTTTAACGACCGGTATCAACGGAATGTATCAAAACAATGATGTAACCAGTGGTACAGAATTTATTATTCCATCTTATCAGCAGTTTGATGTCGGCCCATTTATTTATGCGAAGAAAACTTTGGGCAATCTTGAAATAGCAGGCGGTGTGAGATATGATTTAAGAAATTTTAGTAACCAGGGATTATATAGCGCGACAAATCCTGTTACAGGATTTGATCATGTTGTTAGCGGCGCCGATACCATTGGTGCACAACATCCGTTTTCTTCTTACAAGCATACTTTTTCAGGAGCAAGTGGAAGCTTTGGTTTGTCTTATAAAATTAATAACCAATTTAGTATCAAAGCCAATATTGGCAGAGGTTACCGTGCGCCAAATATTTCTGAAATTTCTTCTAATGGTGTGCACCCGGGCACAAATATGTACCAGATTGGAAATACTGATTTCAAACCTGAATTCAGTTTGCAGGAAGATGCAGGGGTTGAATTTAATTCAACTCATGTAACGATTAACGCGGATGTCTTTAACAATAATATTCAAAATTATATTTACAACGAGAAGCTGGAAAACTCGTTGGGGGAGGATTCTGTCATTGTACCCGGAAACCAGACGTTTAAATTTGTTGCTGCAAAAGCGAATTTATATGGCGGCGAATTAAGCGTTGATGTTCATCCACATCCGTGGGATTGGCTTCATTTTGAAAATTCGCTTTCTGTTGTGTATGCAACAAATAAAGGCGTTCCAGGAAAGGAAAAAATTTCAGACAGTGCAAAATATTTACCTTTTATTCCGCCATTGCACACCATGTCAGAATTACGAGCAAACATAAAAAAAGCCGGAAGCGTTTTATCAAATGCTTTTGTAAAAGTACAGTTTGAAATTTATGCAAAACAAGACCGCGTTTATCTTGAAAATAATACCGAAACACCGACCGCCGGTTACCAGTTATTCAACGCGGGATTTGGTTCAGATATTTTGAACAAAAAAGGAAAGCCCATCTTTAATATTTCTTTCTTCGGCAATAATTTGTTCAATGTGGCTTATCAATCCGGCTTGAACCGTTTGAAATATTTTGAACCCTATCCAAATAATTTTACCGGCCATAACGGAATTTATAATATGGGCAGAAATTTCAGTTTGCGTATAGACGTGCCTTTGAATTTTAAAGGGTAATATTATCTATCAGGATGAAACGTTTATAAAATAAAACAGGAATAAAAAACAGGAAAAGCCCATATTTCTTTGTTCGCTGAAAGGTCACATCATTCCTTCATCGGCAAAGCTGTAATATCCTTCATCACTCACGATGAGATGATCTACAACTTCTATATCGAGCAGTTTTCCGGCGCTCTTTAACCTGGCAGTAATTTCTTCATCAGCCCTGCTTGGGCGCAGGCTACCGGAAGGATGATTATGACAAAGAACCATTGAAGTTGCCTGCACTTCCAGTGCTTTCAAAAAAACGATCCTCGGATCTACGATGGTATGGCTGATACCGCCTTTACTCATTACTTCAAAATGTTTTACTTTATTGGATTTGTTTAAAAAGACGATAGCAAAAACCTCATAAGCATAATCTTTTAAAGATGTTTTTAAAAAAGCAGCAAGTTGGCTGCTCGAAGTTAAACGTGTTTTCAGCAGGTTCTCGCTACCATGCCTTCTTCTTCCCAATTCCAGAGCCGCCACCAGCGTCACTGCCCTTGCTTCGCCAATCCCATTTACGGTCATCATATCTTTTATAGAAATTTTCCCCAATTCGTCAAGATTATTTTTCCCTAGCGCCAAAATTTTTTTGGCTACATCAATGGCGCTGTCCTTGCCACTTCCTGAATTGATTAAAATAGCCAAAAGTTCGGAATCGCTCAGGCTTTCTTTTCCTTTCGTTAAAAGTTTTTCGCGCGGACGGTCATCGATTGCCCAGTTTTTAATAGAGGTGGAAGAATTGTTAGGACTTTCCATGACTTTCAGTTTATTTCCAAAAATATTAATTATAATTTCGCCAAACTAATTATTTGCCTGACAATTATTTTCTATATGCATCCTAATGTTAAAATCTTTTCCGGAACCGGTTCACAGTATTTGGCAAAACAAATTGCTTTAAGATTTGGAGAGCCTTTGGGAAAAATAAATATTCAAAAATTCAGTGATGGAGAAATCGGCGTGGAATACCTGGAAAGTATCCGTGGCCAATTCGTTTTTTTGATTCAAAGCACTTTTGCACCTACTGATAATTTAATGGAATTACTGCTGATGATCGATGCAGCGAAACGTGCATCTGCTTATAAAGTAATCGCGGTAATTCCCTACTACGGCTATGCGCGTCAAGATAGAAAAGATAAACCCCGTGTGGCAATTGGTTCCAAACTGGTTGCCAATATGATCGTTGCTGCCGGCGCCGACCGCGTAATCACTATGGATCTGCATGCTCCACAAATTCAGGGATATTTTGATATCCCGGTAGATCACCTTGATTCTTCAGCCATCTATATTCCTTATATTGAAGATCTGAATCTTGAAAATCTGACATTCGCTGCGCCGGATGTAGGAAGTGCCAACCGCATAAGGGAAATCGCCAGTTATTTTGAAGTAGATATGGTGATTTGTGATAAACACAGGAAGAGAGCCAATGAAATTGCGAGCATGGTGGTGATCGGTGACGTAACAGATAGAAATATTGTATTAATAGATGACATCTGTGACACAGGAGGTACGCTTTGCAAAAGTGCTGCACTGCTATTGGACAAAGGAGCAAGAAGTGTGAGAGCCTTTTGTACACATCCCGTACTAAGCAATGGCGCTTATCAAAATATTGAAAACAGCGTGTTGGAAGAACTGGTCGTGTGCAATACGATCCCATTGAAAAAGAGGATTGATAAAATAAAGGTCGTTTCAGTTGCCGATCTTTTTGCCATTGCCATTCGCAATGCTTACGAAAATAAAAGTATCAACAGCCTTTTTATCAGGAGCAAAATACATAAGAAAAACCTGGCGGGATGAGGTGCGTTAAAGGTTGAAAGTTCAAGGTTGAAACTACCAAAGTTGACCTTTGATTATTGAATATTCAATTGTTACTTCGCGATTCTCAATCTTGAATTTTATCCTTCGTAACCTCATTATTCAGCACTCTCCAGATATTCAATGGATTTTCATTTTTCAATGCGTCGGGTAGAAATTTATTTTCCCAATTTTGAAAAGCAACCGGCCTTGCAAAACGTTTGATCCCATCTGCGCCTACCGAGGTAAAACGAGAATCTGTAGTAGCAGGAAAAGGGCCGCCATGCTGCATGCTCAGGCATACTTCAACACCGGTCGGCACACCATTTAAAATAAATCTTCCACAAATATCTTTTACTGATTCCAGTAATTCAGGATTATTAATAAGATCATTATCCGTCGCCATGATTGTGGAAGTTAATTGACCTTCGAGGTTTCGTGCTATTTCATTCATTTCGCTTAAATCTTTACAGGAAACAACCAGTGAAAAAGGTCCGAAAACTTCCTGGTGCAACAGCTGGTTTTCAAGGAAATCTGCTCCTTTTGTAGTCGCAATCGTAGGTGTCCCTTCATTTTCTTTTGTTGCAATTTCTGAAGTCGAAACCAGTGTTACCTCCTTTTGCTCCAAGGCATGATTTCTCTTTTCCTGAAAGGCTTTTGCTATTCCCGGATGAAGCATTTTTGCAGGAGCAATTTTTTGAATTTCTTTTCCCAGTAAAGCAACAAATTTGTGCAATTCTTCGCTTTCAATTCCAATGATCAAACCCGGATTTGTACAGAACTGTCCAACACTTTGCGTAACGGACGCAGCATACATTTTTGCTATTTCTTCATAAGACTGCTTTAATTTTTCAGGCAATAAAAATACCGGGTTGATGCTTCCCATTTCTGCAAAAACAGGGATCGGAACCTTTCGTTCATTTCCCCAATCAAACAACTGTTTTCCACCTGCAAATGATCCGGTAAAACCTATTGCGCTCGTGCGTGGATGCATCACTAAAAATTTTCCAACTTCGACAGAAGCGCCGTGAATGTGGGCGAAAATCCCTTTTGGCATTTTGCATTTCTCTGCTGCTTTTAGAATAGCATTCGCCACCATTTCGGAAGTTTCTGCATGAGCAGGATGGGCTTTTACGATTACAGGACATCCGGCAGCAAACGCACAAGCCGTATCGCCACCGGCGGTAGAATAAGCAAAGGGAAAATTGCTTGCGCCAAAAACGACTACTGGGCCAAGAGGAACGAGCATTTTTCGTATATCATAACGAGGAGATTTTTTGCCGGGATTGGCCGTATCTATGGTTGCTTCCAACCACTTTCCTTTTTCGCCTGCCTCGCCATATTGATTGAGTTGAAAAACAGTTCGTTCCAGTTCACTTTTTAACCTTGGTTCAGGTAGATTGCTTTCACGACTCGCTGTTTTAACTAATTCATCAGCATTATTTTGCAATTCGTTTCCTATCGCCCGCATAAAATCCGCCCTGGTTTTTAAAGACATATTTCTATATTCATGAAACGCTTTCCAGGCAGCTTGCATGGCTGTATTCATTTCTTCTGTTGTTGCATCTTGATACATTTGAATATTTTTTGGGTAAAATAAAATGCATTAAAGTACGTGATTTTTTCGGCAAATAATTTACCAAATAGGAAATCGCTCGCAATTTCAATTTTCAGTAAAAGGAGAAATAAGTTGAATTAATATTTCTAAACAGATTTATTTTAACCCAACAGGTAAGTTATAGTTATTAAAAGATCCGGTACAGTCAATTGCAACTGCATCATTCCACAGTTACTGATTTTGCCAGGTTTCTCGGCTTATCCACATCACAGCCTTTGGCAATTCCAATATAATAAGAAAGCAATTGAAGAGGAATAACGCTTAAAAGTGGTGCTACCACTTCGTTTGCGGGCGGCACAAGAAATACATCATCAGCCATTGAAGGAATCACATCGTCACCTTCTGTAATGATCGCAATCACTTTTCCTTTTCGCGCTTTTATCTCCTGGATGTTGCTCACAATTTTTGCATGATATTCATCTTTTGTAGCTACAAAAACTACGGGAAGATTTTTATCAACCAGTGCAATAGGCCCGTGTTTCATTTCTGCTGCAGGATAACCTTCAGCATGGATGTAAGAAATTTCCTTCAGTTTTAACGCTCCTTCCAGCGCGATGGGAAAATTGTAGCCGCGCCCGAGGTAAAGTGCATTAATCGCATCTTTATATTTTTCTGCGATCGGTTTTATCAGGTTCCCATCTTTTAAAATCGCCGCCACTTTCTCAGGAATATTTTCCAATTCTACCAATAGCTCGCTATATCGTGATTGTTCAATGGTTCCTTTTTCCTTTGCGATTTTTAATGCGATCATCATCAATACCGCCAGTTGCGCCGTGAAGGCTTTAGTAGATGCAACGCCGATTTCGGGGCCTGCATGTGTATATGCACCTGCATCAGAAACGCGCGAAATGGAAGAGCCAACGACATTTACAATTCCAAAAATAAAAGCGCCCTGTTGTTTGGCTTTTTCTATTGCAACCAAAGTATCTGCTGTTTCGCCGCTTTGTGAAACTGCAATGATCACATCGCCCTTATTAATGATCGGATTTCTATAACGAAACTCGGATGCATATTCCACTTCTACCGGAATGCGGCAAAGTTCTTCAATAATATATTCCGCCTCCAAAGCCGCATGCCAACTGGTGCCACAAGCAATAATAATATACCGGGGGGCATTTATGAGCGCTTCAATATGATCCTCTATCCCTTTCATGGTGATGGTTCCTTTTTCTGCGTCCAGTCGTCCGCGAAGACAATCATAAATAGTTGCCGGTTGCTCATAAATTTCTTTCAGCATAAAATGATCGTAACCGCCCTTTTCTATTGCCGCCAGTTCAATGTCCAATTTGCTGATGTAAGGCATTTGCCTTTCATTGCCGAGATTTTTCAGAACAAGTTCGCCGGATTTTATTATAGCAATTTCATAATCATTTACATACACCACCTCTTTAGTGTATTCAAGCATCGGCGTGGCATCGGATCCCAGGAAGTGTTCATCTTTTCCAATTCCAATGACCAGTGGACTTCCTTTGCGGGCTGCGATTATCGTGTCGGGATTATTTGCATCAAGCAGCAAAATAACATAAGCACCAGAAACTCTTTTCAAAGCAATTCGAACCGCTTCTTCCAACGGGTATTCAGTATTTTTTTGAATATCTTCAATAAAATTCAAAAGGACTTCTGTATCCGTTTCGCTTTTAAAAGTGTAACCCTTTTTTATCAATTCCGCCTTTAACTGAGCATAATTTTCAATGATCCCATTGTGAATCATGGCAAGTTTTCCGTTGTTGCTTTTATGCGGATGCGCATTTACATCGCTCGGTTCGCCATGGGTAGCCCAGCGTGTGTGGCCAATACCAATATGCGCATTTACTGGTTTCCCGATTAATGACTCTTCCAGTTCAGCAACCTTTCCTTTTTTCTTAAAAACCTCCAATCCGTTTTCATTGATTAGCGCAATCCCGGTACTGTCATAGCCACGGTATTCCTGCCTTTTAAGACCTGTAATGATGATCGGATAAGCTTCACGCGGCCCGATATAACCAACTATGCCACACATAAATTTTTAATTTTTTTATTGCACAAAATAAGCAAAAAGTGAATATTCAATAAATTTTTGAAAGAAGAATGAACCTACTGATGCCAGTTTAAATCAGGTTTGGTTCCATTGCAGTAAAGCAATAAATAATCGCAGATTTTGTTTTTATTTATTAAAAAAGCACCTATCATAATAAAGGTGCTTTTATAATTTTTACCTTTCTAAATCATTTTATTCTTCTCTTCTTTCTGGTTTCAGTTCCCTTACCGGTTGGGCAGGATTTACAGGGTTCATGTCACTGTTTTGCCTAACCATTTGCCTGGTTGGTTCTTCCGCCCGGCGAATTTGATTTGTTTGCTGGTTATTCGCTGGAGTCGTATTACTAAACCTTCTCACAGGTGCTGTTGGGGTCGGATTATTATTTTGTGCAGGGTTTAGTTGCTGATCCTTTCGTACAGGTTCCCTTGATATATTGTTATCAGGCTCAGCATTCCTGTTTACGGGTTGATTTTCAGTCTCACGAAACACTCTGCGTGGAGGAGTATTAGGACTAGTTTGAGGTTCAGTATTTCTGTTTACCGGATTTTGCTGAACCCGGTTTTGTTGCTGCTGGTATTCCGGAGAAACTCTTCTCGGCGTATTCTGATTATCCGGTATTACTCTGCGAGGCATATTTACAGGTGGTTCATTCCGGTTAATCTGCGGAGTTTGTTCTTTTGGAAATTGTCTTACAGGAGCAGATTGCTGATTATTTACATCATTTCTATTTGGAACATTGTTTTGTGGAGTGCGTGTCTGATCAGAAGTTATCACTCTTTGCGGGCGTGCATTTGAACTGTTTGTGGCAGCCTGGTTCACCACGGGCCTGTAAACCCTCAACGTATTATTAGACACCCGCGGAGCTCCCGGTTTGCTTGCTTCAGCCAGGTTATATTGCCTGATTCTGCTACCGGTGGTTTGTTCTACTTCTCTTACCGGAGGACCTGGATTGTAAGCAGGACGAGTGCCCCTACCATTATTGACAAACGTATTGTTATTGATGATCGTAGTATTGTTGATAATCGTTATGTTTCTTGATGGATTTACATAGTAATTATTGAGGCGTGAACTACTGATATAACGACTGGGCACAAATGTCCAATTATTATATGGAATAGAACCAACGGAAATGTCCGCGTTCATTCCCGGGCCTAGCGGCGCCCAACCATAATAATCGCTGCCGCCACGCCAGGATACCCATGCTGGTGCCCATTCATAACCGGGAACCCACATCCATCCATACGACATATCCTGCATCCATCTGCCGTAGTGAAAGGGTGCCCATCCCCAATTGTAATCGGAGGCCCATGTCCAGCCATAATTGGTATAAACCCAACGTCCATCCGTATAATAGGGACGAAAACCAGGCTGAGAAGGAATCCAGACGTAACCATAGTCACCATAGTTCATCCAGTTGCCATATGGACTAAGATCATTGTAAAATTGTTGATAAGTTATTTGTTGTTGTTGCGAATACGACTGATTATATTCATCGGGATTGCCCTGGTAATATCTGGAGCTGGTACACGAAGAAATCCCAATAAGGATCAGAAGTATTGAAATGTTGTATAAATGTTTCATGATTTTTTTGTTTAAATGTTAGACTGCAAAAATTACGCAGGTTAAAAACATTTGATAATCAAAGCATTTCTTTAACGTGGTATTAACGCATATATGAAATCAAATCTTGTGCTAACAATTTTTTAAATGGAAATAAGTATTGATTAATTGATTGAAATAAAAAATAACCGGTATTTCTGACTGAAAATTTTACACGATACGTTACTAAAAAAATTAGAAAATCAGTATCAAAAAAAGTATCTTCGTTGTATGTCAACTTATAGAGAAATTTTATTGAAAAAATATCACTACGAATACCAAAAACTAAATGAAAAGCAGCGTCTGGCGGTGGATACAATCGAAGGGCCGATAATGGTAATTGCAGGCCCGGGAACGGGTAAAACTCAAATTCTTGCTGCGAGAATCGGAAAGATTTTATTGGAAACGGATGCGCTTCCACAAAATATTTTGTGCCTTACTTATACCGATGCCGGCGCTATTGCGATGCGTAAAAGATTGTTGCAATTTATTGGCCCTGATTCCTACAAAGTGAACATTTATACATTTCATGGGTTCTGTAATGATGTGATTCAGCAAAATTTATCACTTTTTGAAAAGTCCGTTTTAAATCCCGTTTCTGAGCTGGAAAGCATTCAGCTTTATAAAACACTCATAGACAATCTGCCGAAAAACAATTTGTTGAAAAGATATCGGGGCGATGTTTATTATGAAATAAAAAACCTCCGCAGCTTATTTTCAACCATGAAAAGAGAAGGATGGACATCTAAATATATTGTAGGTTGTATTGATGAATATTTAGAGAAAATAAAAGACAAAGAAGAATTTAAATACAAAAAAGGTTCTAAAATAGCCGGCAAAAATGCGGGAGATTATAATTCAAAATATTATGAAGAAATCGCGCGGATGGAAAAACTTTGCGCTGCGGTGAATGAGTTTAATCATTTGCAGGAATTGATGAAACAGCGGGGCTTATACGATTTTGACGACATGATCAATTGGGTGATCAATGTTTTTAACGAGAATGAAAATCTGCTGCGGAGCTACCAGGAAAAATTCCAATATATTTTGGTAGATGAATACCAGGATACCAGTGGCACACAAAATGAAATTGTCAAATTACTGATAAGTTTTTGGGACGAACCAAATGTTTTTGTTGTAGGCGATGATGACCAAAGTATTTTCCGTTTTCAGGGTGCGAATGTCGAAAACATGGAAAATTTTGCGAACAGTTATCAGCGCCTTTTAAAAATTGTTCTTTGTGATAATTATCGTTCTACCAAGCCGATTCTCGATATTTCAAAATCATTGATTGACAAAAACGAGGAGCGCCTGGTTCATAAATTTCCAGGTTTAAGTAAAGAATTGATTTGTTCAAAAGAAGCATTGAAAGAATTTACTGACCTGCCGGTTATTACCGAATACAATAACATCAAAGATGAGATGGCGGACATTACCAACAAGGTTGAGAGCCTTATTGAACAAGGCGCAGCTCCCGGAAAGATTGCGGTGATTTATAAAGAAAATATTTACGGAGAACAATTGATGAAATATTTCCGGTTGAAAAACATCCCGGTTTATTCCAAAAAAAGTATCAACATCCTGGATGATTCTTTTGCAAAAAAAATCATCCAAATCATGAGATATCTTGCCGCTGAACATGACATTCCTTTTGGCGGTGATGAAATTCTTTTTGAAATTTTACATTTTGATTTTTATAAAATTCCGCCAATAGAAATTGCAAAGCTCACGATCGAAGTAAATGAAAAAAATTATGCCGGCCACAAAACTTCTCTTCGTAAATTATTGTATGAAAAGTCGAATGCAGTTGCACGTGATCTTTTTGACACCGGCATTTTGCCCTCATTGAAAAATTTCAGTAAGACAATGGAACAGTTGATAGCAGACGTGTCTAACGTGACGCTTCAACATCTTTTTGAAAAAATCATTAATGCAGGTGTGCTTTCTTACATCATGAAAAGTGAAGAAAAAATCAGGTTGTTGCAAACTCTTACAGCACTTTTTGATTTCATAAAAGAAGAAACTTCACGCAATCCAACGCTCGACCTTCAGGCGTTGATTGATGTGATTGACATTATGAAAAAAGAAAAAATTCCACTGCCTTTAATAGAGTATTCAGGAAACAGCGCCGGCGTAAACCTGCTAACAGCGCATGGATCCAAGGGATTGGAATTTGAATATGTTTTTATCACCGGTATGAATGCGCATTTGTGGGAAAAGAAAAAACAAAACAATAAGGGCTACGCGTTTCCCGACACTTTATTTTCCTCGCTTCCGATTGGCAACAAGGATGAAGAGTTGCGCCGCTTATTTTATGTCGCGCTTACAAGGGCAGAAAAAAACCTTGGAATATCTTTTATAAAAATAAAACCTGATGGAAAAGATGCAGAGCAATCGATGTTTATTGCAGAACTGATTGAAGCAAATAACCTGAAAACTAAACGCATTCTTTTGCAACAGCAGGAATTGATGGAATATGAGCTTTTAAACTTCCTTCCACAGGCGCCTGAAATAGAAAAGGCTGAAGAAGACTTTATCAATTCCTCTTTGGAAAAATATGTAATGAATGTTACTTCGTTAAATAATTATCTTGATTGCCCGTTAGGTTTTTACTTTAAAAACCTGGTAAGGATTCCTTCGGGGAAATCTGAAACTCTCGAGTTTGGGAGCGCCGTCCATTTTGCCCTTCAAAAGCTTTTTGAGGAAATGCAAAAAAGTGAAAAGCAGCAATTTCCTTCAAAAGAAAAAATGCTGGATCTTTTCAAATGGTATATGAAAAGGCATCGTGAAAATTTCACCTTAGAAGCATTTAACAGGAGAATGGAACAAGGAGAAATTGTATTGAGCGATTATTATGATGAATACATGGATAAGTGCAATAAAATTGTAGCAGTAGAGCGGAATATCAAAAATGTGATCAATGGAATTCCGATCAAAGGCAAAATTGATAAAATGGAATTTACCGGCAAAGAAGTGAATGTGGTGGATTACAAAACCGGTGATGTAAACAGCAATTATACAAAGAAAAAATTATTAGCGCCAAGCCCGGATAATCCAATTGGCGGCGATTACTGGCGGCAGGCTGTGTTTTATAAAATACTCATTGATAATGTGGACGGCAAAGACTGGAAAGTAGTAAGCTCGGAATTTGATTTTGTAGAACCCGATAAAAACAAAGGTTTTCAGAAAAGAAAGATATTTATTGAACCATCGGATATTGATACAGTAAAGCAACAAATAACCGAAGTTTGGAATCGCATCCAGGCGCGCGATTTCTATACCGGCTGCGGAAAGGAAGATTGTACCTGGTGTAATTTTGTGAAGGAAAATAAACTGGCGATTGCGCTGCACGATATTGTGGAAGAAGAAATATAGATTGATGATTTTTCTCTCGTCAATTTTAAGATCGTGTCAATTATCGGCACAATTATATTCGTTTTGAAATTTTTTCCGCAACGTTAATATTTAATTTTTATTTAGGAAGAAGAAAAATGAATATCTATGCAAAGAATTTAAGTTTGCCTTTCTGATGAAAATTTGTAATTCTATAATTATTTTATTGGCGGTTGGATTTTGTTGTCTTCTTTCGGTTATGGGAAGCGGATGTGCGCAAATCGGAATGCCGACCGGTGGCCCGAGAGATACCATCCCTCCGGTTTTATTAAATTCAACGCCACCAAATAAAACAACTCATTTTGATGGAAACAGGGTTACTTTCACTTTTGATGAATATGTGCATTTGCAGGATCTACAGAAATACTTATTGGTTTCGCCCGAACCAAAAGTGATTGCCAATATTACTTCCAAATTAAAGACGGTAAGTATAAAAATCCGTGATACTTTACAGCCAAATACAACGTATAGTTACCAGTTTGGAAATGCCATCCAGGATATCAATGAAAATAACCCGCTTCACAATTTCACTTATGTTTTTTCAACCGGAGCTTATATAGATTCGCTTACCTTTGGCGGAAATGTGATACTGGCTGAAACAGGAAAAGTAGATAGCACACTGTTGGTTCTACTTTATAAAAATTTAAATGATTCAGCAGTTTATAAAGAGAAGCCGAGATACGTAACACGCCTGGATTCTGCAGGTAAATTTGAATTCAGATACCTCGCTCCCGGCCCTTATCATTTATATGCATTGAAAGATGAAAGTGGCCAGAAAATGTATAACAATCCTTCACAGCTTTTTGCTTTTGCCGATAGTGTGATTCATATTTCAAACCACGTAACACCGGTAGAACTGTTTGCATATGCTGAAGAAAAAAGCACAAAGCCTGCATCAGCTTCGGCAGCAGCAAATAAAAAGAATCCTGAAAAGCTCTTGAAGTTTACCACATCGCTTTCCAGCAACATACAGGATTTGCTGACGCCGCTTACACTCAATTTTGCAGTGCCTTTAAAGAATTACGATTCCTCAAAAATACATTTAACAGATACTTTGTTTCATCCAATATCAACGGCTGTAATATTGATGGATAGTACCCTTAAGCAAATCACTGTAAAAAATAACTGGATAGAAGATACTAAATATAAACTGGTACTAGACAAGGATTTTGCAATAGACACTCTCGCGGATGAATTAAAAAAACCGGATACACTCAGCTTTACAACAAAGGCAGAACGTGACTATGGAAGCCTGAAATTAAATTTTTCGAATCTGCAAAAAGTGGCTCATCCTGTTTTACAGTTTGTACAAAATGACGCTGTAGTAGATTCTTTTAAAATAACCTCTCCCACTTTCACAGTAAAACTTTTTAATCCCGGCGAGTATGAATTGCGGATTTTAGACGACGAAAACGAAAACGGAACCTGGGATCCCGGCAATTTCCATTTGAAAAAACAACCGGAAAAAGTAATTGCAATCCCAAAAAAGATCAGCATTCGCGCAGATTGGGACAACGAAGCGAATGTGGAATTGTAATTTACTCAATTCAAAAATCTGCTTAGTGAAGAAAATATAAAATGCCTTTATTTCTCTGTTTGCTGTAGCGCTTGAAATAATAGTTGCCTCATAATTCTTAATTTTGCTCAATGATTTTTTCTTCTTCTCTTTTAGAAAATGCGGTGAATGAATTTGCAAAATTGCCGGGCATTGGCAAAAAAACTGCTTTACGTTTGGTGCTTCATTTGTTGAAAAAAGATGTAAGCGATGTAAAAAGTTTTAGTGAGGTTATTTTAAAAATGCGTGAAGAAATAAATTTTTGCTCCAGGTGCCGCAATATCGCCGATAAAGAACTTTGCAATATTTGCGCCGACCGCAGTCGCAAACAGGAGATCATTTGTGTGGTAGAAACCATCCGTGATGTGATTGCCATTGAAAGCACCCAGCAATACAACGGCCTTTATCATGTTCTCGGTGGCATTATTTCACCGCTGGATGGAGTTGGTCCCGATCAGTTGGAGATAGATTCATTAATAACGAGAGTAAACGAAGAAAAAACAGAAGAATTGATTTTTGCTTTAAGCCCAAATATCCAGGGCGATACGACCATTTATTATATCAGTAAAAAATTAAAAGATATTCCTGTTAAAATCACTACGATAGCTCGTGGTATTGCTTTTGGTGGCGAACTGGAGTATGCCGATGAAATGACTTTAGCAAGAAGTATCTCTAACCGGATGCCTGTAGAGAGCTATGTAGGAAATAATAAATGGTAAAAAATAAGTTTTTACAGGGGAACAGCACTAATATGTTATTGTATGAAACCATAATTTATTACCTTGCAACTCCATGCAAACTGAAATAATTTGAGCACTACTACCCAACCAGAAAGCAAACCAATCATTGGATTTTCCTGCGGCGATATCAATGGTATCGGACCCGAATTAATTATAAAGTCTCTTTCGGATAACCGCATGCTGGATTTTTTTACGCCGGTTGTTTTTGCCAGCAACAAAGTGATTAATTTCTACAGAAAAATTCTTCCTGATATTAATTTTAATTTTACCAGTATCAAGGATTTCAGTAAAATAAATCACAAACAGATCAATATCTATAATTGTTGGGAAGAAGAAATTTCAATTACACCGGGAGAACTGAATGAAACCGGAGGAAAATATGCGATAAAAAGCCTGAAAGCGGCAACTCAAGCTCTGAAAGACGGCAACGTAAATGCTATAGTAACCCCTCCTATTCATAAAAAAAATGTTCACAACAGCGAATTTCCTTACACCGGCCATACCCCTTTTTTTAAAGATTTTTTTGAACAAAAAGATGTGGTTATGTTGCTTGCCGCTGGAAATTTTCGAGTAGGATTGGTAACAGAACATGTAGCCGTGAAAGATATTGCTCAGCACATCACCAAAGAAAATATTTTAAGCAAAATCAATATTTTAAACGCTTCTTTAAAACGTGATTTTAACATAGATAAACCAAAAATTGCTGTACTCGCATTAAATCCGCATGCGGGGGATGACGGCTTGATCGGATCAGAAGAAGCTGAAATTATAAGGCCTGCAATTGTTGAAGCAAAACGACACAACATGATTGTAATGGGGCCATATCCTGCTGATGCCTTTTTCGCACGCGGGTACCAAAACCGCTTTGATGCTGTGTTAGCTATGTATCACGACCAGGGATTAATTCCATTAAAATCGCTCGCTTATGGTGAGGGAATTAACTACACGGCAGGATTGCCATTTGTGCGCACGAGCCCCGATCACGGAACTGCATTGGATATTGCCGGAAAAAACAAAGCTGATACGGCATCTTTTACGGCTGCAATATTTGGCGCCTTCGATATTTTAAAAAATCAGTATTTTTATGATGATAACCGGAAAAATCCATTGAAAAGAATGAGTGACAAAATCGTAACAGCTGGTCCTGATGAGTAACTGCTATGTACCTAAGGAAATAAAATAAATCTGGTTATTTTTCGTTATTCAATTTGAAATCGTTTAACATATTGTTTAAACAAAATGATACATTTGTAACAGGTTTTTTACTTATAAACCCAATGCATGAATAATATTATTTTAAGCGGAGGATTGGCATTTTTGATTACATTTTTTTCTATTCCGGTTATTATTGAAGTTGCTAAAGATAAAAAACTATTTGATATTCCCGGTGGTAGAAAAATGCATGATGCCGTGATTCCTACCCTTGGAGGACTGGGCATTTTTGCCGGGTTTATTATTGCCACACTTATTGGTGTTCCCCCATCAGAAGCTTCTGTTCTACAATATTTTATTGCTTCGATTATGATCATCTTTTTCATGGGAATAAAAGATGATATTTTAATTCTTACCGCGACAAAGAAGTTTGTAGGCCAACTTATTGCCGCATCAATTTTAATAAAATTTGGTGGGATCCGAATTACAGATATGTATGGAATGATGGGATTGCATGCACTTTCCCCTACAGTTAGTTTTTTAATTACCTTATTTACTATAGTGGTGATCACCAACTCTTTTAACCTCATTGATGGTGTGGATGGCCTCGCCGGATGTCTTGGCCTCCTTTCGTCTATTACTTTTGGATTTTACTTTTATTTGTCTGGACAGGTTATGTACTCCGTAATTGCACTGTCACTTACAGGAAGCCTGGTGGCTTTTTTAATTTATAATTTTAATCCGGCAAAAATATTTATGGGTGACACCGGCTCATTATTAATTGGGCTCGTGAATTCCATACTGGTGATTAAGTTCATAAACGTTGCATCAAACCCTGCATCTGCGTTTCCTTTACAATCCGCTCCTGCACTAGGTTTTGCAGTTTTACTGGTTCCCCTGTTTGATACATTGCGTGTAGTAAGCCACCGCATCTTAAGTCGCCGGTCACCTTTTTGCCCGGATAGAAACCACATTCATCATTTCTTATTAGAACTTGGTTTGAACCATAAAAGCATTGCGTTTACCTGTGTAACTGCGAATATTTTATTTATAGCGCTCGCCTATTTTTTAAGATTTGTGGGCGCATCACTGGTTATGGTTGCCCTGATATCATCACCAACTTTTTTGGTAACTATCATTTATTTCTTCAAATCAAAAAGAAAAATTGTGGTAATCAATAATCAACTTCTTGGAAAGCCGCTTGTTAAACCTCAGAAGATGATAAGAGTGATAAGAGAAACGATCCAGCAGGATTAAATCCTTACTTTCATTTTATTTTTTCTCATTCGCTTTTCATAAATTTGTGCACTTTTAAAAAACCCCTTTTGGTATCATAATCATTATTACAAAAATAATAAAATGACAGAAGAGACTACAGCGATAATAGAGGAAGCAAGAATTTCGATGAAAAAAGCAATGGATCATTTTGAAAGTGAACTGGTAAAGATCAGGGCTGGAAAAGCAATTCCTACAATGCTTGATGGAATCACTGTCGATTATTATGGCAATCCTACTCCCATTAACCAGGTTGGGAATTTAAGTGCAATGGATGCGCGTACCCTAACCATTCAACCATGGGAAAAGAAGATGCTGCAACCGATAGAAAGAGCCATCATTGCTGCTAACATTGGAATCAATCCGCAGAATGATGGAAACATTATCCGTTTGTTTTTACCGCCGCTAACTGAAGAAAGAAGAAAAGAACTGGTAAAAAGAAGCAATGCAGAAGGTGAACAGGCGAAAATTGCTGTACGCAATATTCGCCGGGATGCCATTGAACAAATAAAAAAAGCTCAAAAAGATGGCCTTAGTGAGGACGCTGCCAAAGACGCAGAAGCCACTATGCAAGACGTCACCAATAATTTTATTGCACTCATTGAAAAACATCTTGCCACGAAAGAGAAAGAAATTATGTCGGTTTAAATTTCATTTAAATGTTAAATGAACAATTACTGCTATTAATTACTAAACCAATTTACATTATTGTTAGCGGTGCAGAAATTAGATTAATTAATCTTCATTTAACAAAATATTATACACTGAAAGATACCTTGATGAACATGTATCTGTGTATATTAAATGGATCGATTGATCTTTTGTTTCGGGCTGTTTATCTCGTGATCCTGATTGCTTTCTACAATTTTCATTTGGTCAGCTTTGCTTTTAATCCAATCGTGTATTGGCTTCTGCTCTTTATTTTTGAAGATCTTGCTTTTTATTTTGAACATAGGGTAGATCATTATTGTCGGTTTTTCTGGGCGGTTCATGTTACTCATCATTCATCAGAAGAATTTAATTTAACAACCGGTTTCCGTTCATCTGTTTTGCAGCCCTTATACCGGTTCATATATTTCATTCCATTGGTTTTGCTTGGTTTTAAACCACTCGACATCGTTTTTATGTATTCGCTCACCCAGATTTATGGAATATTGGTTCATACACAATACATTAATAAAATGCCACACTGGTTTGAAGCACTATTTGTAAGCCCTGCCCATCACCGGGTGCATCATGCTAGTAACATCCGTTACCTTGATAGAAATATGGGAATGGTACTCATCATCTGGGATAAAATTTTTGGAACTTTCCAGGAAGAAGTAAAAGAAGATCCCGTAAAATATGGTTTGACAAAACAATTGGAAAATCCATATCATCTCACTAAAATTATTTTTCATGAATGGAAAAATATTTCAACCGACCTGCATAAAAAGATACCACTTTCATTAAAAATCAAATATCTCATTATGCCTCCGGGATGGAGTCACGATGGAAGCACCAAAACTGCCCGTCAATTAAGAAAAGAATTACTGGAATCTGAAAAAGGCATTTCTGGATTAAGTAATTAAATTTTGTAATTAAAAATATGTTTACTTTTATTACAGAATGATTTTAAGGTTTACATAACCTTTATCAGTTTATATTCTCATTATTCTTTAACCTTTAAATTAAACAACATGAGCTTCATGAAAGATTTCAGGGCCTTTGCAATGAAAGGCAATGTGATGGATCTGGCTGTTGCTGTGATAATTGGCGCAGCATTCACCGCCATCGTATCGTCACTGGTAACCGACATTATCACTCCCGCAATATTGGCGCCGGTTTTAGACAGATTGGGATTGAAAGATATTGCAGAACTGAAATGGGGCGCCGTGACTTACGGTAAGTTTTTAGCTGCAGTGATTAATTTTATAGTCATTGCCTTCGTAATTTTCCTACTTGTAAAATTTATTGCCAGGTTTCAAAAAAAGGAAGAAGCAGCCCCCGCAGCGCCATCTTCTACCGATGTTTTGTTAATGGAAATTAGAGACGAATTAAGAAGAAGATAATTTTAAATTTAATAGATTTGCATCCCGGTAATTTGCCGGGGTTCTTTTTGAAGGTTAATACAAAGCCTCTCTTTCTTTCGAATATTATTGTAAATGAATACAGAAATTTATCAGATAAAATTACCGCAGTTTGAAGGCCCTTTTGATCTGCTTTTATTTTTTATCGAGCGTGACGAACTCGATATTTATAACATTCCCATTACAAAAATAACCAATGATTTTCTCGATTATATTCATCATTCTGAAACGCTGAATATCGAGTTAAGCAGTGAGTTTATATTATTTATCAGTACTTTGATGCGCATCAAAGCCAAAATGTTATTGCCGCGTAAAGACTTAGATCCACAGGGAAATGAAATAGATCCGCGCCAGGAGCTGATTGACAAAATTCTTGAATATAAAAGATTTAAAGAAGCGTCTCAAAAAATGAGCGAAATGGAAGCGCTGAGAATGTTGATGGTAAAGCGCGGTAATATTCGGGAAGAGCTTTCTCTTATCGGTGAAGAAGCTTCTGAAGGCACCGAGATTCAAACGGTAACTCTATTCAAATTAATGAAGGCTTTTGAAAAAGTAGCTCAACGGTTGCTGGACAATAAAAATCGCCCGGTTCATACGGTTATCAGTTACAATTACACAATGGAAGGCACACGCCAATATATGCTTGGCCTCATTAAATCCGAACGTTCTCTTTCATTTGAAAAAATATTTGATGTGTGCAATGATCGTATTCATGCTATTTTTATTTTTCTAAATGTTTTGGAATTGGTTCAATTAAAATATATGACAATTATTACCGGCGAAGGAACGAATAATTTTATTATAGAATACAATGAAGAAGGGGTGAAAGAAGCAATTGCTGCCGGAGAAAATGACATAAATGCGCAACAAAACTAATCGGCAAACATAGAAAATAAAGAACTGTTCTTGTAGCTACATTCTATTGCTAATTCTGGCAGGATTTTTATGTGATATTTTTAAAAAAACCGCCATGGAAACAGACACTCTTACCTCAGCGAAAAAGAAGCCTTCAAAGAAAAAAGAACCGGTACAAAACTTTGCCAAATCATACAATCAATTTAAAAATTTTGGCAATCAGCAATACACCGGAATGAAAGTAGGCCGAAGCCACAAATGGTATTATGACAAGGGCGAA
>JBQCFI010000560.1:0-3246 GCA_051959325.1 Ginsengibacter sp.
TAATTCATTTTGAGCTTGTGTATAAGGAACATCTTTTAGTAGTGATTTTAATGCATCACGCGTCTTTTTCCTGTTGTGGTATTGATCTACAGTAGCCTGGATAGAACTAAAACCATTTGGCCCCTGTGGTACCTGGACCTGAGCGTTATATACAGTAGCACCGATACCCATACCGGCATATAAAACCATTCCACTCTTTTGTTTGTGAAAACGCACATTGTTTAAGGTGAAAATACCCTGTAAAGACAAATCGTTTACAGTTGTTTTATAATTGTAATATACAGGATTAAAATTTGCTGCAGAATAACCGGCATTTGTCCATACAGGATTATTGGAATAACCGTAGGATGGTTTCCAATTTAGCCCTTTAGCCTGACCATATAAGTACTGCAATCTTAAAGAGAAAAGATATCCGAGAGCTTTGCGAATATGAATTGCGCCGCCAAAAGTCGGCAATTTTGAAGATACATCACTGCTGATCGAAAACAAACCGCCGGAAATACCAATTTCAGTTTGATTTCTTGGCTTTGCCGGAAAGTCATATGTATTATTCATGAACTCATTTTGTTGCGCCCTTCCTTTTGCAGGAACAACACTTGAGTCGTAAATATTATAAACACCGGTATCCTGTGCAAAAGCACCTATGGACATCAAACAGAAAATGCCAATTAGTAATGATGTAAACTTTTTGCTTCTCATAACATTTTAATTAATGATTTCTTAAATAACATTTTATTTGGTTGCAAAAGTATCAAAGGAAACTCATTAATCAAATTTTTTTTTATTGAATAGTAAAATATTGAGACCTTTATATATTTTATATTTTTTGAAATGTATATTGTTAATTTTTTAAAAATTTACAATTTTGCCAACAGCAATTAAGATATAACAATGAGAAATTGCTGTTCACTTCTTTTTGCTTTTTTCTGCATAATCATTTATTTTTCACTTTCTGTCTTATATTGCCCTTTTTCCTGAAAAATAATGGAATTTTCAAAAAATCTTATTGCCAACGAATTGGCAACATTCGAACAGAAATTTGCTCAATCTGTGAAGAGCCAGACGCCTTTGCTCGACCGGATCATGAAATATATTATCAAAAGAAAAGGCAAGCAACTTCGACCGATGTTTGTTTTTTTGAGTGCCAAACTTCACGGCACAGTTAATGAATCAACATACAGAGCTGCGGCATTGGTCGAATTGTTGCACACCGCCACACTGGTTCATGACGATGTGGTAGATGAATCACTTGAAAGGCGCGGCTTTCTTTCTATAAATGCTTTATGGAAAAATAAAATCGCTGTTTTGGTAGGAGATTATTTGCTATCGAAAGGATTGTTACTTTCTACGGGCGCCGGTGATTTTAAACATCTTGATATTTTATCAGATGCCGTAAAGCAAATGAGCGAAGGAGAATTGTTGCAAATTGAAAAAGCAAGAAAATTAAATTTAAAGGAAGATATCTATTTTGAAATCATACGAAGTAAAACAGCTTCACTGCTTTCGTCAGCATGCGCGGTAGGAGCGTGGAGTACCAGTCAAAATGAAGAACTGACGGAAAAAATGAAACTTTTTGGCGAAAAAACCGGCATTGCTTTTCAAATCAAAGATGATTTATTTGATTATGGAACGGACGATGTGGGCAAACCAACCGGAAATGATCTAAAAGAAAAGAAGCTTACCTTACCTCTAATATATACACTGAATAACATTAGTGCTACTGAAAAAAGGAAAATTATTTATATAATTAAAAATGAGAATAAAGACGCTGTCAAAATAAAGTATGTGTTGCACAAGGTAGAAGAAGCGGGCGGAATCACTTATGCAAATCAGAAAATGATCGAATACCGTGATGAAGCGTTGAAAATCTTATTTGAGTTTCCGGAAAGCGATATCAGGAAAGGGCTGGAAGAACTGGTGAGGTATACCACAGATCGCAAATATTGATAATTGGCCTTAATTAATAAAGTAATTAGCACATCAGCTTATTCGAAATGTGCAAATCTAAAATCCTGTTATTTGTTCGTTTGCTGTAAATTTCCATTTTTAAAAATTATTGATGCCAGGCGTTTTAAACCCACAGATGTTATAACCTTGTCGCAAAAAATAAATTCGCTAATCGTCGATCAGCAATTTCGCATTAGCCAATTCTGAATTATGGAAAAAAGATGGAAAATACTGGAATCTGATAAAGCAAAAGTGCAGGCGTTGCGCGATTCTTTATCGATCAGTTGGCCATTATGCCATATTCTGGTTCAAAGAGGAATTGACACTTTTCAAAAAGCAAAAGATTATTTCAGGCCGCAGCTTTCGCAACTTCATGATCCTTTTTTGATGAAGGATATGGAGAAAGCAGTTCATAGAATTTTATTTGCTATAAATAATAATCAGAAAATTCTGGTGTTCGGCGATTATGATGTCGATGGAACTACTTCAGTTGCTACGATGTATCGTTTTCTGAAAAAGATTTACAGAGAAGAAAATGTAGATTTTTATATTCCTCATCGTTATCGTGAAGGTTATGGTGTGAGCAAGCGTGGAATTGATTTTGCAAAAGAAAATAATTTCGATTTGATTATTTCCCTTGATTGCGGAATAAAATCTGTCGAACTGATTCAATATGCGCGCGCAATAGGATTAGATTTTATTGTGTGCGATCACCATCTTCCTGATGACCAACTGCCGCCAGCCAACGCCATTTTAAATCCCAAACAAAAAGATTGTAAATATCCATTTAAAGAGCTTTGTGGTTGTGGCGTCGGCTTCAAATTGGTGATGGCACTTTCACAACGGTTGGGCTTGCATGAGAATGAATATTTATGCTATCTTGATTTGGTTGTGACTGCTATTGGCGCTGATATTGTACCGATAACGGGAGAAAACAGAATCCTCGCTTTTTACGGATTAGAAAAATTGAATTCATCGCCTTGCGCCGGCATAAAAGCGCTTATAAAACTTAGTAAAATTGAGAATCATTTTTCCATAAATAACGTCGTTTTCATTATCGCTCCACGCGTAAATGCTGCCGGCAGAATGGATGATGCAACCAAAGCAGTGCGCATGTTTATTGAGGATGATTTTGAAAAAGCGATGCAATTCGCTGAAATGCTTCACAGCGATAACACCGACCGAAAAGACGCTGATTCGAGCATTACCGAAGAAGCATTATCTATGATTGCAAACAACCCGGAAATGGTATCGAGGAAAACAACGGTTGTTTTTCAATCTCATTGGCATAAAGGTGTT
>JBQCFI010000561.1:0-7300 GCA_051959325.1 Ginsengibacter sp.
AGCCCCTACGGGTGTTAATGCAGTTCAGGTTCAAAAAGGCGACCGCATTTATTTCAGGGTTCAGTCCATATTTAATGGTGCATACGACCAGGTTCATTGGGTGCCGGAAATAACTTACAGTAACCATGTTGACGGTTTGAATGATGCCAACGGTAAACCAATTTACCAATTCCAGTCGGATAAGGACTTCCTGATGTCTGCCGCTCTTTCAGTCGGTATGCCTATTGACGGAACGATTCATATCCAGGGCGATTTTACGAAACCTGTTACTTCCGACAATGTAGTGTTGACGATCTTGAAGGAGAGCGATACAGTGTTTACCAGGGTCCTGCACTGGGACCAGGCGACAACCGTTCCAGTGTCCATCGATCAAAAAGTGCTCAAAGGTGAAAATTTGTATTTCAGTGTTTCATCGCCATCAAATATTGACTGGACATCGCTACATTGGAATCCTAATTTATATTATACTGCATCAGACGATCCCAAGGTTCCTCAGGTGATTGATGACAGCGGTCGCGTTTTGATCAAAATCTCTCCCACGGTTAATTTCAAGGCCTTCACAAAAACAGTTATTCCAAGTCTTCCCTTTACGGCTCCATCAAAAGATACCTTTTCTATTCAGGCGAAACCGACGTTCAGCTTAAGCTCTGGCACCGGCCAGGTTGTTTTTTCCGTAAAAAAGGAAAATGAGCTGATTGCAGAGGAAACTATACCAGTGTCCGATGGGAAGGTTGGCGCTCATCCTGACCTGACGGCCATCCTCAACAGTGGTGACAAGGTGTTTTTCGAATATCATACCGCAGATAGCACGGTGGCGTATGCTCTTGAAGCAGACACGGTGATCGTGCGCCCTAAACACAGCAACGCAGACACGTTACAGGGCGGTTTTCATACCCTGGATAACTCTTTCATTTTCGGACCCATGTACCGTCATTGGGGTCAATTCGCCTATAACGGCAACAGGGACCGGGCCAATCAGCCGATCATTGAAAGCGATTTGCACTTGAACCGGGCCTTTTTTGACTCAGCCGCAGCACGCATTGACCTGAGTCCTTTAGTAGATACAAGTAACCCAACCGCTTCAATGGATCAAATGAACCAGGCTTATAACGGGCACGGCGGGTACCAGCCTAAGAACGATAAATTTATCTACATGGCGCCGGATAATCAACGAAAAGCCTGGATTGGCTATGACAACTTAACCTTTGTAACCCGGGATACGATCAGTTCATCCCGCATGGGCATAGATGATATACTGCCCGTAAACCCGATTGTGGTATCCAACGCCGGGCCCGCTTCCGGCGCGGTAGGTATCAAAAAAGTTGCGCAAACTGACGATTTCACCTTGGGAGTCGGCGCCCCCAGCGGGGAGATAGGAGCAGGCTTCAGTACGGGGACGACCAAGTTCGTATATGATTTTACAGACATGAATGGTGACAGTTACCCGGACATCCTGTCGAACAGCAAAATCCAATATACAACTCCGTATGGTAGTCTCGAACCGACCGCCAGGCCTTTTAGTTTTGGAGATGTTACTTTTTCAAATCATCTATCTTATGGGGGAACTGCGGGTGGCTCACTGGCGCTTTCCACGTCTCCCAATTCGTCTTCGGGGGGCGCCAAATCAGGCGCCGCGGAGGCAGAGTCGCGAGGTTCGGCGGGTATTTCAGGCAATTTCAGCAGGAATACCGATAACGAGACCGTTGCTTTTATGGATGTGAACGGCGACGGGCTGCCAGACCGTGTACACGCCGATGGCATGGTAGAACTGAATATGGGGTATTCATTCCTGCCAGCCGAACAATGGGGCTATAGCGGTTTGAGCGATGGAACGGCTCTAAATTATGGGGGCGGTATCAGTATTAATATTGAAGATTTCAGCATTGCAGCCGGCATTTCTCTTGCACGAACTGACAACGTCACAAGACAGACGCTCCTGGACGTGAATGGCGATGGACTATTGGATTACATCCAGAGCGTCAATCCACTTGTGGTACGATTGAATATGGGTAATGGTTTTGGACCTGCGATCCCATGGACAGGGGCTGATGCTGTCAACAACGGAACTTCGACGGGCGAATCCGTTAATATTGCTTTTACGGTAGGTATTTCCATTATACCTATTCTTCCCATCGTAAAACTGTGTATAAATCCACAAATAACTATTTCGCAGGGAGCCGACAAAACCCTGAAACAGTTTAACGATATTGATGGTGACGGTTATCCCGATTATCTCCAATCTGAAGAAGACAACCAACTTACCGTCTCACGATCCACGATACGAAGAACAAACCTGCTTAAAAAGGTAACCCGTCCAATGCATGGAAGTTTCGTAATAGATTATAAGCGGGTAGGTAACACCTATGATTTGCCAAACAGCGTGTGGGCATTATCCCGTGTCGACTTATATGATGGCCTTTTAGGCGATGGCCCTGACTCTACGAGCACTGCCTTTGACTACGAGGCCGGACAATTCAACCGGAATGAAAGAGAATTTTATGGTTTTGGAAAGGTAATTACAAAGGACCTCGATACCGACCATGGTGGCGTATACCGTACTACGGAAGATGACTACTTTACCGATAATTATTATGACAAAGGCCTTTTGAAATCTACCGTGTTAAAAGATGCCAATGGCAATAAGTTCACGGAAGTTGTGAACACGTTTGACCTGAAGGACATTTCATCAGGGGCCACACTGCCTGATGCCTTTGCTCAAACAGACGATGCCTCCGCTTTCCCTGCGCTGATAAAAACCTATAAACTATTTTACCAGGGCCAGGCCGCCGCAGGCAAAACAGACAGCACCACTTATTTATATGACCAGTTCGGGAATATCTCCCGGTCTACGGACTTTGGAGATGCGGGTCCTGAAGATGACGTGACAACAAACATCAGCTATCATTCAGTTCCCGGCAAATATATTATGAATATTCCCAGTTCTGTTACCGTATCGGGTAGCGGCACTACCTATCGGCAGCGTGCATCCGACATAGACAACAATACAGGCAACATCACCGAAACACGCATGTATCTTGCATCCGGCGATGTCGCCAGGTATGATATGACATACGATGTCTACGGAAACCTGGCAACCATTACCCGTCCGCAAAATGCTATCGGCCAGCGCCTGGCGTATAACTACGAGTACGACGGGGATGTTCAGACGTACAACACCAAAATATCTGATTCGTACGGTTATTCTTCCTCGGCTACCTACGATGTGCGGTTCGGGCAACAACTTACAACAACGGACCTGAATGGCCAGCAGACACAATATACCCTTGATGATGCGGGAAGATTGCTGACGATCCGCAGGCCGTTGGAAATTGCCTCCGGCCAGCCATTCACGATTGCCTTTGAATATCATCCTGACGATCCGGTTACCTGGGCGATGGCAAAACATTATGATCCGGCGCATCCCGGAAACTACCTGGAAACTGCCTCTTTCCGTGACGGTATTGGAAGGGAAGTGCAAACCAAAAAAGACATCGCTCTGTTCACGGGTGCAAAGGCTGCTGACCAGGAAGTAATGGTCGTATCGGGTTCGACTGTCTTCGACGCCTTTTTCAGACCTGTAAAACAGTGGTATCCACTCACAGAGCCCAAAGGAACGATCGGCATTTATAACACTAACAGCGATACCGTGAGACAAGAAGGCATGACCTACGATGTGATGGACAGAATGCTTACCGATACATTACCCGACGGCGTTACGCGGACAATGGAATATGGATTTGGCAACGATCGCAACGGCGTATTGCAATTCAAAACAACGTCAACTGATGCCAACGGCATCAGCACAGAAACCTTCCTCAACGTAAGGGAACTTTTGAAAGCAACGAAACAGCAGTACAGCCAGGGTAGTGATGTTTGGACAACCTACGATTACAATCCGGTGAATGAACTAATAAAGGTGACCGATGATCAGAAGAACGTGATCACAATGGCGTATGACCAATTCGGTAGGAAAACCAGCGATGTACATCCCGACGCCGGCACCACCAGTTATAAATACGACCTTGCAAGCAATCTTATTCAAAAGACAACCGCAAACCTCGCAGGTAACGGGTCCGGTATCACCTATGGCTACGACCGGGAACGGCTTTTGAAAATTACCTACCCACAAAATCCACAGAATAACGTGAGCTATACTTATGGAGCTTCCGGCGCTTCTTTCTTCCGGGCAGGTCGTATTGTAAACCAGCAGGACGCTTCCGGCACACAGGAATTCTTTTATAACCCACTGGGGGCAACGATAAAAAATGTCAGGGTAATTAAGGTTCCGGATACCACGGCACTTACGTACACTACTCAATGGACATATGACACCTGGAACCGGTTAACAGGAATGACTTATCCCGATGGCGAAGTACTCACCTACAACTACAACCTCGGCGGCTCTTTGCTGAACATGACGGGTGTGTATAATGGCACGACCAACAATTATGTTACACAAGTTGGGTATGACAAGTTCGAAACCCAGGTGTTCATGCAGTATGGTAATGGCACACAAATGACCAACACATTCGGTGCTCAACGCCGTGAACTGGCCCACATGACAGCGACGACAAAGGCCGGCCGTTTCATGATGGATAATACCTTAACCTGGGATAATGAAAATGAAATTCTTAAAATCGAGAACGCGGCACCTGTTCCGCCAAGCAACTTGATGGGCGGTCCTTCTTCTTACGAGTTCCATTATGATGACCTGTACCGGGTTACCAACTCCAGTGGTTTGTACACAACCAGTACCCACCAGGACCGTTTCACTCAAGCCATGACTTATAACACGGTCGCTTCTATTCTGAGCAAAACGCAATTGCATGAAAGGAAGGGAAATGATGATACAACCTGGTCAAGGCAAAACCAGACAAGCTACGACTACGCATATAACTACAGTACTGCCGGTCAGCCTCATGCACCCATCCATATTGGAACCGATGGGTACACTTACGATGCCAATGGCAACCAGGCGGGATGGCAGGATGATGTGAGCGCTCAAAACCGGGAAATAACGTGGGACGAGGAGAACAGGATACAGGTGCTTTCTGATAACGGTCAGCAATTCAATTATACTTACGATGGAGACGGCGAAAGAGTATTGAAGAACATTGGCAACGGGCAAACGGTTTCCATTAATGGTAAAACGGCCGCCCAAACAAGTGGCACCGGTAATTACGTTATCTATGCAAATCCTTATGAAGTAATGCGTAGCGGAAATTATACCAAGCACTACTATATACATGGGCAACGCATTGCCAGCTCTCTTAACGTCACCGGCAGCGGTAATAAAGTTTCAACCTTCCAGTTTTACTATCACCCTGATCACCTCGGCAATTCAGCATTTATTACCGATGCTTCCGGTGAAGTATATCAACACCTGGAGTATTTTCCTTTTGGAGAAACATTCATTGACGAACACAGCAACCAGCAGCGGACTCCTTACCTGTATAATGGTAAAGAGCTGGATGATGAAACCGGGCTATATTATTACGGCGCCCGGTATTACGACCCAATTAAAAGTACCTGGGAAAACGTAGATCCTTCATGGGATCTGCCGAATCAAATCAGTACGTCACCGTATGCTTACGTACAAGACAATCCTATAAGCAACGTTGATCCTGATGGCGGTTCCACAAAATTCTTCTCCCAATTGTTGACACCAACAGCAGCGAATAAATTGATGACAGAGCTTTCCGAAAATGCGAAAAACAAATACCTCAAGGCGAGAATTTTGAAACAACTGAACAGAGTCAAAGCAAGCCTGGGACTGGGAGCGAAGGAAGAAGGCTCATCCGGCAATTCTCCGGCAACAGGGGCAAATGCTAACGCCGGTACGAATGCGGGAAACACATACCATGTTACGGTAAGTGTTTTCGGTTTCGATGTGTTCTCCACCGATAAGAACCACAAATCGTGGCTGGAACAGCAGAAGGAGAAGAGTGAAAACATCAAGAAGAACTGGAATAACTTTAAAAAGGCGAAGAGTATCGGTTTTTACTCCTTCATGAAAATGCTGAGAATGCGGCAAATGCGGCAACGGGCCTTAAAGTAGCCAAACGATCCGGTTAAGATCGGTGGTTTGAAGGGTATTGGATTAACGTGGTGAAATAAAAGACAATTAATCAGGTGGCTATTACAAGGTTGTCAATTTCCAAGGCTTGACAACCTTTTATATGCTTTTGCGTTTAATCTTTCACGTTAGGTTAACTCCACGCAATTTCCTGCTCAGCTTTTTTATCGCCCACGGCTGTTGACATTTAATAAAAATCCTAACTAACGTGAGTTCGATTAGAGCCTTTGTTGGTGTTGAGCAAAGGAAAGTGTGGCTGCTTGACCAACAAAACAAATTGAGCAAGCCCCTGGAAGAGATTATTTAGCCGTTGGAGAAGCCGTCGCCTCAAAGACTGCTCAACACCAACTGCGATGAGTTTACGGTTCGGACGCCAGCACCAGAGCAAAAAATTATAAAGTGAAAAATATAACCACTACATTTAACCCAACAAAGCCTCTGAAGAACAATTAGCGATGAGTAAAAAGCGTTTGAGATTGAAACTTATTAAAAACAACATAAAGAAAAGACCGGCTGATACTTTGTCCCCAGTAGCAAGTTGGACCCTGCCCTGACCTATGGAAGGGGCGACATCGGTCAACGTAAAAGTATACCGCAAAGTGCGGCAGAGTCAGTTTTAATGTGGGACTTTTTAACCTTGTTGACAATCAACAGTATAATATATTTAATTTCGGTTACAAACTCTCATGAACAACAGTAATAACGGGAACTTTTAATTATAAATTTGGAAATGGTTTCGGTGCAGAAAGCAATTCTCTTGCAATAAAAAATAATTATGCTAAGATTTTCAATGGCTTACATCTTTTTATCATTCTTTTTTGTATGCCTTGGTCAGAACAAGCTACCACAGGACACGACTAATATAAGTAACACAATTATAAAGGTTACACTGTTAGGTACGGGAACACCGCAGCCATCTATGGATCGGTTCAGCGCAAGTATTTTAGTACAGGCTGGTGGTAAAAACCTGTTGTTTGATGCGGGGCGTGGTTGTTTATTGAGATTGCGACAATTGCACGTTGAAAATAATACGGTTGATGCTGTTTTCTTCACCCATCTTCATTCTGATCACATCGTTGGATTCCCTGATTTTTGGCTCACAGGCTGGCTGGTCTCGCATAGAACAGAACCACTAAAAGTTTTTGGGCCGAAAGGCACAAGTCAAATGACCGATTACTTACGGAAGGCATATCAGTATGACATTGCGATAAGAGAATCAGATGA
>JBQCFI010000562.1:0-2963 GCA_051959325.1 Ginsengibacter sp.
TTCTCTATTTCATTTGAAAGTTGGAATGAAAATATGAATGGTGAAATTAACCAGGCAATGCTGGATTGTGTGAGATTGATCCGGTATTAGCGAAATATACTTTGCCGCTTATTTTTTGATCATGATAAATTTTGCATTAAGGCGCTAAATAAGCGCCCTTATCTGTTACAATTACATTGTTTACTACTTTAATATGATGATGGTGGCAAGCTGATTTTATTTTCGAAATCAGAAGCTAAAAGCGAACTTTGTGAAATGGATTTCATCATGTAGGCAGTAAATAAAACGATCCACGCTTGGATCTGCGAGACCTTGAGCAAACAAATTCGAGCTAATTGTGCTTATAAAAAGTACTAAAACAAATTTGAGTAAAGTATGTCAAGCAACTTATACTCAAAATTTTGGGTTTTCGTTGTAAAACCGTTTGTATATTGGATTTGTGATATCTGTTTTTTTGTGAGGCAAAATTATAAGAATGAGAAATTGTAATAGCTAGAAATTGAAGAACATGTTTGTAGAAAAAGAATTACCCTGAACAATTATATAAAGACGCTTCATTTTTCCTCGCTTTTTTCAATTCAACGGAACAATTGTTTTTCTCAATTGCATTTCTCCTTTTATCTTACCCAATACCAGATTATACCTGGATTGGGCATACAACCCTCTGTTCCGCATCCACTATTAATCCATGGAGCGGGAGTCCAGCCGGATTGAGAAATTAATGTTCCCCACCAACTGCCTCCGCTACAAAGAACACTTGTGGTAATGAAGCCGCTGCAATTAGAATACCAGGGCATTCTCTGTTCAATTCCACCGTCATTATAAGTCCATGTTCCAAATTCGGTATTAAGCGTAACATTGGTTTGGGAGTTATCCCCTTTTAAAAACGTGTAAGCTCCATTTGCAGTCCATATTCCGCCATTCTTGTTTCTTGTATTTGCATCAATCATGTACTGAAAGCCACTGGGGCTCTTTTTAATATAATCGGCCCAGCCAATAATAGAATAGTTCGAATTAATAGATGGTGAAGTAGGATTTAGTGAAATCGCATTGCTATAATTCCATCCGGCGTTACTTGCATTGCACATGATCAAAGTCCATCCGCCGCCATCCGTTGTCATATCTGCATAAATCTGAAAAGGTGCGCCACCATTGATGTTCGAATTTTCGATCCAATAATAACCATCCTGGGAAGAAGGATAATTTTGCTTGATAGCGTAAGCGCTGGTGGATGCTGTTGCAGCTGTCAAACCATCGCCGTTCGATTTTGTAATAATAATTTTTCCATTAGCATCTAAGCCCCTCGCTGAACCTATTGCTCCGTTTTTGTTTACATAGCTGATATCGGTAGAAGTAATCTGCCCATTTTTTGTAACTATAGTTACACTATTCACCGTGAGGGTAGCCGTAATCGTTCCGGTTGCATAAATACCATCTGATGCCTGGGTTGCTGTGATGGTAGTGGAACCCGGACCTATTATTGTGACGACATTCCCACTTACGGTGGCTACTGAAGGATTGCTGCTTGTATAGGTGAAAGCTCCAGTGCTATTGCTAGCCGGCGTGTTCAGCGTAAAGTTCGCATCAAAGGTTGTTTTGGTAAGATTATCAAACCCCGTGATCGTAGGTAACGGATCAGGTAAAATTATGCTATAATATGCAGCCTGGTTTTGTTCAATGGTTTGCCGGTCGGTGGTTGATAATACGCTTGGAAAAGTGACAAATTCACTGATCCAGCCATTAAGACTGGTTACGTGATCTGTGCGTGAGCCTAAAATAATTGGTGTAGAATAAACAGCATCTGAGCACAAGGTTGTAGTTCCTGAGCCGTTGGATACATCATTGATATATGCTGATGAGGTAGTTGAGTTTGATTGAAAGATCCATTGCGCGAACCCGGTAGTACTATTGATGGGTGTTGCTAACTTAAAGCTTGATGCACCGGTACCATTTGAAACCAGCACATTATCATTATACATATCCCAAGGACCAGGAAGGTTATTATTAGTTTTATTACCAAGAGTCGAATAAGTAGTATTTGTTTTAACTCCTCCACAAATAGCCAGGGTAAAAGAATTGGGATATCCATTGTTAAACGGAACCGTAGATAAATAATTGCTTCCATTAAAATAAACAGTTGGTACACCATTTTGCCTGTATATAATTCCTGATGATACAATACATGGTTGCAGGGATGTATTAGACTGAAATGCATTTTTTGCGTTTCCACTTTGGTCGTACCAGATACTAACGTACGAATTATTCGCGCCTGTAAAAGTTTTAAGCGCAGTAGTATCTAAGTTGCCTGCAGAAAAGCCAATATCTGTAGTAGCATTATCATTGCTTCTGCGTACCTGAATAGCGGCCCCCGTGTAACTACTACTTAACAATCGCAATGAATAGGAGGGTGCAGCAGGTGAGCTGGCTGAAAGGCCCGCCTTGTCCAACGTATTTTGCGCATTCACCCGGGTCATTAGTACGACACTCAATAAGACTATGAATAATTTTTTCATTTTGAAGGCTTAATAGAAATAATCAAATTGAACTCTGTCGCTTCCCGTTAGAGAATAGGACCCATTTTTTGAAGCATCATAAGTCAAAGTTTTTCCACTCCAACTGTAGGCGGAATTACTTATCCTAATTCCGTTTATATACATTTTTACTTTGCTGTGTGTGGATGGGATTTGAGTAAGCGTGAAACTTGTTTGAGCTGTGGTGGCTGTAAATTCATCGGTTGCGTCATTGATGTTTTTTGCATACGGGCTTAGCATTGTAGCCGTATCAGCAATATTTAATTTTAAGTTGATTCTGCTTTGAACCAGACTCAAGGAATCAATCATACGCTGTGTTCTTAAATAAGAGGCCAACATGGCGGCAGTATCAGAAATATTTAATTTAGTCGCTATTGAGTTATTTACTGTCGATGCATTTGCATAAGGTGCAAGCATTGCAGCTGTATCAGC
>JBQCFI010000563.1:0-34944 GCA_051959325.1 Ginsengibacter sp.
CGATGCAGACGAGCTTGCAATGGACATTCCTTTTGACAAAAACCTCCTGATAGTGGATGTTCGGAGATATAATGAATTTGCTGAAGGCCATGTAAAAGATGCAATCAACATTTCGCTGGATGAAATGGTAGATCTGGCGCAGATTGCGCAACTGGAAGAAAATCAAAATATCTACCTTCATTGCGCGGGTGGTTACCGAAGCGTAATAGCCGCGTCACTTTTAAAAAGACAAGGATATCACAATCTCAGAAACGTTTTGGGTGGCTATGCAAAAATAAAAGAGCAGAAAAACATTCAAACAGAAAAAGAAGCAAATGTGTTGAATTAAAAATTCAGCTGCAGCAAAGCAATGAATAATTCAGATTCTGTTTTTGATCATTCTTTTAAGTAAACAATAATTAAAAATTAGAAATTCGCTTTGCGAGTGTTTCGTTTAACGGGGTTCTCATTCGTTCTCCAAAAATTCCTCAATCAAAGGAACAGCGTTAAATCCTGGTAGCCGGTCATTTTGGATGGATTCTATTGCGCCAAGAAAACTTCCATGTGTGCCGGGGAAGATGGCTAATTCACTATCAGGAAACATGCGGTACATTTCAACTGCATGTTCAACGCTTCCGACATCTTTTGTAGCGTTAATAATTAATACAGGAGCCTTCACAGAACGAATCTGCTCATCTTTCCAACCGTTAAAATTTTTCATGCGCTTCACATCTTTGTTAAACATATTCTGCAATAAATCCGGGTCGTTATTTACCGTTAAAAACCCTTGCCGCAGAACTAAAGGCATGTCATTCAGTACAACTGAATCAAATCCTTTCCAGAATTCCGGAGTCGCTTCCTCACGCTTATAAAATTTAGAAGCCAAGATGATTTTGTTGATGATACCTGGATGACGAAGAGCAATTTCAATTGCCGTATGACCACCATTACTAAAGCCAAGAAAGTCCGCTTTCGGTATTTTAAGAAAGTGCAAAAGAGCGGCAACGTCATCGGCATCCTGCTCAAAGGTCAGATCAGTATTACGGTCACTCGTTCGTCCGTGTGCCTGCAATTCTACAGCAATGATCTGACGACTTTTTTCAAGTTCAGGAATGATCTTGCCAAAAGAAGTTTGAATTGTAGAGCCACCACCATGAATTAATAGAAGAGGCTTTCCTTCTCCATAAATTTCGTAATACATTTGAAGGTTGTTTATATCAGCATACCCGTTTTTAAATTTGGAACTGTTTGCCATAAAGTGTGATAATTATTATAGACGAAGATATTTTAAAAATCGTCACTACTTAAAGTTGAAGAGTTGCACAGATTCAATGCAATACTTACATTTATGCAACAATTAAAATTATGTTTAAGAGATTCCCAATTTATTTCATCGTCATACTATCTTTAGGTTTTACTTCCTGTAAAAAAGAAGATGTTGCAGGGTCAAGTGATTATAAAACGTTAGGAACCGCGGCTCATAATATTCTTTCGGCTTCACCATATTCAGCTTTAAGCATAGAGATCCAATACATGGTTGGCTATCCGCCGGATAGCGCCAGCATCAATAATCTCGTAAATTTTTTAAAAAAACACACCAATAAACCGGATGGAATACAAGTGTCTCAACGGGCAATTGGTGCAAGCGGAAAACCGATTTTATCCATTGATGAAATAGTGAGCATTGAAAAAAAGAATCGCAGAATATTTACTCAGAATAACACGCTGGCTGTTTATGTATTAATTACTGATGGCGGTTATAACAAAGCAGATGTTCTTGCTACTTCTTATTGGAACACCTCATTTTGTGTTTTTGGAAAAACGGTAAATGATGATACAGGAATTTGGGGATTTACTACTTTGACACAATTATTAACCACACTTTTTGAACATGAGTTCGGCCATTTGATGGGCCTTGTAAACCAGGGCTCCCCTATGCGGACGAATCATATAGATCCTGCCAATGGTGCGCATTGTATCAATCCTCATTGCCTGATGTATTATAATGTAGAAACGTCAACCGTTGGAGCAAATCTTTCTTCTATTCCAACTTTAGACGCTGACTGTGAAGCTGATCTTAAAGCCAACGGTGGGAAATAATCGAAATTCCTTTATAAGATTTTTAGAAAAAGTTAATTAAAAAAGTCATTATTTGTCAGTTTGCTGCGATATATTTTGAAATTGATTTTCCTTCCTCTTTAGCTGTTAATTAATGTTTAATTAAGAAGATAGAACAGCAGAAGGTATTTAATCAAAACCAATATTTTTAATGTTAAAACAAATGATGAATTGGTTTCTACACTATTTCCAGTTATTAAAAAAAATATTAAAAAAAATTAGGTTAATTCAAAAAATAGTATTCTATTTGTCATGAAATCAAATCTCCTGTAAAATACTGCTTACGATACCTTTTATTTCACTAAGATAGTCCAATATTATACGAAAGAAATTAGCTGTTTTAATTTTCCCTATACAAATCATTTATCCGATCATTAACATAACCACGGTTTGCGCAGGCAAAGTGTCGGTAAAAGTTGTGAGACTCCAATAGCTTAAGAAAACCTATTCTTTTTAAAATCCACCTGATTTTTATTTTAAATTTTTTATACAATAACTGTATATAGGTCTTTCTTTATTAACTTAAAACAATAAAAAAAAAATTAAAAAATTTAAACTACCGTTAATTGCCCTGCTGGCAGCAGGCCTTTTAACAATCGCCTTTATCGGCTGTAAAAAGGATTTGAAATCACCGGCATTAACGAGTGATGGAACAGCAACACCAACCCCGGCATTTACTTTAGCGCTTCCCGACGCTGATGTTACTTGTGCGACGAGCACCACTTATTGTTTCAATACTACATTATTAAATAATGGGGGAAACACCGTTGGTGGACAAACACAAATTCACGCTGAAATTTATGATGCAACAAACACTCTGGTTTCCACTTCAGCTACCCTAGAAGCCAGCAGTGGATCGGTATGTTTCTCTGGTTTGAATTTAGTAGCCGGATCCTACGATGTAAAAGTCTATTATGATCATGTTGAAAATCTAAATGCAAAGCCTCAACATGGGGTATTTGAATTTCCGTTAACTGTTCAGTCCGCTGATCAATGCGGTATTACTACATGCCAGACTTCTGGCTTAACCTTTAGCAGAACACCAGTTTTGGTTCTTGACCAGAATTTCGTTCCAATAAATGTAAACGTAACATACACAGTTACCAATTGTACCGGCGATCAGACATTCAATAATCTGAAAATACAAGGAGGTCTTGTAAATAAAGCATCCGCGCCAACCATTGCAGGTTCAGGTACTGGTTTGATTACTTCCTACACATTTAAGAAAAATGGCGGTAATTATATTATTACAGGCTACTTTAACCTTGCTCCTGGCCAGTACTCAAGCTTTAATGTAGTGTATGATGTTGCTACTGCATGTAATAACTATTTGACAGGAGAGTGGTCTGTAAAAAATGGGCCGATTCCGGTTATTGATCCAACAATACAAGGAACAGCAAGTCCATATTATGTCAATAGGCTTTATTCAGTTTGTCCACTTCCGTAATTTAAATAAGTTTTTAAATAGAAAAGTCTCCGAAAACGGAGACTTTTTCTATTTTCCGCAATTTTACAAACGTCTTCTGGAGTATGGATTTTACTGAATTAGGTTTTGAACAACGGTGTCCGTTTTGCTATACTTGAGCATGTTTTTCGGGAAGAAGAAAATCAATTGGGCAGTACTTGTGCACAAAGAAAGAGGAAAATATAAAGTTGAAAAAACAATTGGCAAGTAGCAGTTTAACTCGAGCAACTGATACAACGTTGGTATGTACTCTGCGAAAGAAACAATATGCCTGCAGAATGCAGGTAATAATAAGAGAGTTATATTAAAGTATTAATTCACGGAATAACTGCATGAAAGTTGGGACGCTTTATTTTCATGCACATTTTATATCAGCACAACCGGTTTCAAAAATGCAAATTTTTCTTCAATTCGTAGTTTTCCAAAATCGGTTGCTTTCATGATAAATCAAACACAATAATTATTCTTCGGTATCGCCATAGGTAAGCAAAGTTTCAATAAAATAATCCGTTGACAGAACAACGCAATTCCTGTTTTTCATTTGTAGAAAAAATATAACTGTTTTCTATCAAGAGATAAATCGTTGCTTTAAAAAAAGCAGCCGTGAATATAAAAAAAACCAAGAAGAAGCAGAAAAACAGTTGTAAAGCAAAGGAAAATTCAACAACAACAAACCTGAAATATCACAAAGATTCTTCACAAAAAAGTGAAAAACCGAGCATGGAGCAAGAAAATAGCTGGAACTCTCGTGGATGCGAAATATAAATACCAAGCAGGCAAAAGTAGACGCAGCAGCAAATTAAATGACCTATTTTGCATTACTAGATTCTATGGTCTTTCACTCAAATCCCAAATAAATGAACAACAATTACTATATTCTGTTTTATAAGACAATCAATGATTATGTTGAACAGCGTAAACCATACCGGCAGGCGCATTTACAATATGGGCAAGATGCATTTAAGAAAGGAACACTTGTCATGGGCGGGGCATATTCAGACCCTGCTGATGGTGCTGTGCTAATTTTTAAAGGAGCCGACCAATCGGTTGCAGAAGACTTTGCCAAAAACGATCCTTATGTAAAAAACGGATTGGTGGTAGAATGGCATGTCCGATCATGGACTGTGGTCATTGGCAATGAATAAGCCTTCTGCAATCAGGCATCAAAAAATCAATACCTCAAAATTAAAAACCAGTTTATTTCTTTGTTGGTTGCCGATTGACTTCGATCTATTTCTCGGAAAGCCATTTTCTTACAGGAGTATCATAATACTTCATTACGAGCCATGCCAACACAACAAAAAAAATGGTTCCGCAAATTACAATCATAGTTAGAGTAATACCTTCCGGATGACGGGTAGTGACATAATTTCCAAATATCCAGATGCCGGCATAATGCGTCATATAAAGTGGATAGGAAATGTTTCCGGAGAATTGACAAACAGCAAGTGTGCTTCGTGGAAAAGCGCAACCAGCGCCTAATGAAACGATAAAAGGAAAGTAAAGCGAAACAACGAAAAATTCTGCCAGCCAGTTGAAACTGAAATGAGGCATTACAAAAGCCAGGCTTAATAAGATAGAACAACCTATAAATCCTGCATTATTTTTAATGATCAAATTGTAACGAAAAATAATCAAGCCGGCGAGAAATGAATACCATATCCTTACACCACCATCCCAAAAATTTTCTCCTGCCCATCCACCGAGAAGGTTTCCTTTTTGATAGGCAGTACTAAAAAGAAAACAAGCTGCAGCAACGAATAATATTAACAGAATTAGCTTCGGCAATCTCACCAGGAACAAAGCATAAAAAACGTTGGCTACATATTCCCAGAAAAGAGACCACGAAGGAGCGTTCAAGCCAAAGTTATTAAACGATCTTTCGCCCATAACCGGAAGAGGGATCATCAATAAAGAGCATAAAACAATGAGAAGAATTTTCCCGGTGGAATATTGATGTTGATAATCGGCAAAAGGATCGAATAAAAAAGCAAGCAAGCCAATCACACTTCCAAAGACGACCATTGGCTGCAAACGAAAAAGCCGTCTTTTAAAAAATTCTTTTATCCCGATATTCTTAAAACGCTCGTCATATGCGTATCCTATAACAAATCCTGATAGACAAAAAAAGAAATCTACTGCTAGAAATCCGTGGCCAATAAAGTTTTTACCAGGATCCGTATAGATCCATTCCATAAAATGAAACACAACAACAGCAAGTGCAGCTATTCCTCGCAACCCATCTAAAACCTGGAAATGTGGCCTGATCTTCACAAGTAGCGTTTCTTTCTTTTGGATATTGTCTTTTTTCAGGTACGGCATCATGTGTAAAAGCGGCTAAAATATTGAATTGTTATTTGTTTGAAAAATAAAATATTACACAGTGAATTACATGGATAACGGATATACACACAGAGTAATCCGAAAGGAGATCATGCAACTTTATTGGTTCTATTGGCATAAACTCAGTTTTATCGGCTACTTTTAACGGCATTATTTCTAAGAAAAAAAAGCGAAACAAAAAAAGAGAAGAAGAATATGAACACAAAGTTATTAATGTCGGCAAGCGCATTTTTTTTAGGATCGGTCGGAATCCTATTGACTTTTATGCCGCAAGAAGTGTCGCAGATGTTATTGCTGGTTGGCTCACCGATTCTGTTCCAGCTTCTCGGCGCTCTTTATTTCGCATTTGCGTTGCTCAACTGGACAGCCAAAGGCAATTTAATTGGAGGCATTTACAGCCGCCCGGTGGCTATTGGAAATTTCGCCCATTTTATGATTGGAGCGCTTGCTTTGATCAAATTAATCTTACTCCAGCCTTTTAATTTTCTTTCAATTTTCGCTATTTTGTACTTGATTTTCGCCATTCTTTTTGGTTGGGTATTTTTTACAAATCCTGTTGCAAAAGCAAAGGCTACAAGAGGGTGATTCTACGAATGAAGAAGAAAATGTTGAAAGGTTTTCCTTTCTGCGGGGGGAGGCCAATATCGAAGGATAAAACATCAATTATCTATGCTCCTTCCCATACGTTATATTAATATTTCGCGGCCTCATACCTCATCCAATCCACCTCCAATCCATATGGATGCAATGGTTTCTCGGTCGCGGTTGGATTGGTTTCAACTGCCCAATCATTCGTATGCCAAAAGTTCATTCTGTAATATGAATGATGCTGTGGTATGCCTCTTTGAGAACCACGGTAATCCCACAAAATGATTTTTTTCCGTGTTTCAGGATGAATCATCCACCAGGTAATGTGATCCGGATACCAGTCAAATCCATAAGTATAAAACTTTGATGAAGCATCGTAACCATCAATCGCATCAATTGTTTCCGGTTGGTTTTGAGCACCGGTGAAGGAGGTTGGTGTTCCTTTATAATCTTCTTTATAAATCGTGTTGTAAATAATTCCTTTGGCTAAATTGATCGTTCGTCCAATCCGGTGGAGTTTACCCCTGCTTCCCGTCCAAGTGCCAATGTAAACAATAGAGGGATCTGCCACCAGCCATTCAAAGTCAATTTCACTAAGGCCATACACGCTATCCATATAATAAGTAAAATAACCAACCACTGCTCCTGTGTTCGGCTGCACGTTTTTTACATCCGGAACTTTTAACCGCGCGGAATAAGTTCCAAAAGAAGTAAATCCGTTCGAGATAATTTCCGGGCCACGTCCGGCGCCGGCACTGTCCATCGCATCGATTTTTAACAGCAAAACTTTTAAGCTGGAGTCCGTTTTGGAAGCAACGCCCGTTTGCGATTTGATAGCATCCTTACTTCCGGTAGAGCCATAGCTGAAATAATCTAAAACCGGATCGTTGAAATTTTCACTAAAAGAATCAGATACTTTTCCATTCTGTGCATAAAGTGCAGCGGTAAAGAAAAATGGAAGAATGAGTGGGATTTGTTTCATAAGATGTGTTTGCAAATCTATAGGCATCCGAAACGTTGCAGTAACCTTTATTTGCCACTATTTCGCATGTACAGGTTTTCTCTTCTGCGAAATGATAATAACAGAAAATTAAATTCAATCAATCCTTGCATTCCACCAGTGTATTATATAAATCTGCAACTTTTGGCCCATTATAAGTTTCGAATTTAATATTCATACCTCCAAAACCTTCTCCAAATCCTTATTTGCCAATTGCCCACAAGCGGCATCAATATCTTTTCCACGGCTGACCCGCAGGCGAACATTGACGCGGTGTGCAGCGAGATAATCCATAAATCTTTGCGTGGCTTCTTTCTCAGGCTTTTGATAATCTGCATTTTCAATTGGATTGTATTCGATCACATTAATGAGATGGCAGGGAACCTGGCGATAAATCTTTATCAGGTCATCAGCATCTTTTAATGAATCGTTTTCATTCTTAAATAAAATGTATTCAAAGGTGATGTCGTTTTTCGTTTTCTCATAAAAATAATTCAACGCATCGATCAAAGATTCGATATTGTTCGATTCATTAATCGGCATCAGCTCGCTGCGCTTTTTATCATTGGCCGCATGAAGCGATAACGCAAGATTAAATTTCACACCATCATCACCCAGCTGACGGATCATTTTTGAAATGCCTGAAGTGGAAACGGTAATTCTTCTGGCTCCCATTCCAAGTCCGTCAGGTGCAGTAATTCTTTCAATCGCTTTCAAAACATTTTTGTAATTCAGCAGCGGTTCACCCATGCCCATAAAAACGATGTTGCTCAATTTTTTTCCATAAGTTTTTTCAGCCATTTCATTCAGCATCGCGGCTTCGTCATAAATTTCATCGAAAGTCAGGTTGCGCTTTCTCTCCATAAAACCTGTTGCACAAAATTTGCAAGCGAGGCTACATCCAACCTGTGAAGAAACACAGGCAGTCTGCCGGTCTTCCACTGGAATTAAAACGCCTTCTACCAGGTTTCCATCCACAGTTTTGAAGCGACTCTTGATCGTTCCATCACTGCTGTATTGCGATAAATCATGTTTTAAAGCTGGTAAAGAGAAATTGTTAGAAAGATTCTCACGCAATTCTTTACTCAGATTGGTCATGTCATCAAAACTGCGGGCATGCTTCTTCCAAATCCATTCCCACACTTGTTTTGCACGAAATTTTTTGTCACCGATAGACAAAAAATATTCGGTCAATTCATCCAACGTCAGCGTTCTGATATTTTTTTGAGCATTCATTTTGCAAAGATCAATCAATTGTTTTATTGTTAAATGGTTTTATTGTTAAATTGATTTTTCTAAAGCTGCTAAACTCTTCTAAACTTTCATTTTCTAAACCTTCTAAGCATGCTAAACATGCTAAACTTAAACCCGACTTTTAAAAACATTTATCTTGCACTTTCTTAACTAAAAATTGAATGGAAACCGTTTATGTTGTAGATGCGGTAAGAACCGCGATTGGCAGATATGGCGGCGCTTTGAGCACGATTCGTCCTGATGATCTTTTGGCCGACATGATTAAAGCGTTGATCAGAAAAAATGAAAAAATTGATGTCAATGAAATTGAAGATGTGATTGCCGGAGATGCCAACCAGGCAGGTGAAGACAACCGGAATGTAGCTCGGATGGCGGCTTTGCTTGCAGGTTTGCCCGTTTCTGTGGCAGGAAATACTGTCAATCGTTTGTGTGCCAGTGGAATCCAGGCAATCATGGATGCATCGAGAGCGATCATGGTTGGTGATGGAAATATATTTCTTGCCGGTGGTGTAGAAAGTATGACGCGCGCACCTTTTGTGATGGCGAAATCAGATGGCGCTTTCAGCAGGAAAACAGAAGTGTATGATTCGACGATCGGTTGGCGTTTTCCGAACAAAAAATTGACGGATAAATATTATCCCTACTCTATGGGAGAAACGGCAGAAAATGTAGCAAAGCAATGGAAAATTTCCCGTGAGGCGCAGGATGAATTTGCATGTCAAAGTCAGCAAAAATATTTTGAGGCACTGGCAGCAGGAAAATGGAACGATGAAATTATTCCTGTGGAAATAACGCCCAACAAAACAGACAAGATCATTTTTGAAATTGATGAACATCCCAGGAAGAGTTCATTGGAAAAATTATCACAACTGCGGCCGGCATTTGTAAAAGATGGAACGGTTACGGCTGGAAATTCTTCAGGAATCAATGACGGTGCGTCGATGCTGATGTTGCTTAATGAAACGACATTAAAAAAATATGATCTGAAACCGATGGCAAAAGTAGTAAGTATGGCAGTTGCAGGTGTAGATCCGGCGATCATGGGAATTGGCCCGGTTGCTGCCACAAAGAAAGCATTGTCAAGAGCGGGCTTGAGCATTTCAGATCTGGATCTGATCGAATTAAATGAAGCATTCGCTTCGCAATCCATTGCTTGTATTGAAGAATTGAATTTTGATATTAATAAAGTAAACGTGAATGGCGGCTCAATCGCTTTAGGGCATCCATTGGGTTGTAGCGGCGCCAGGATTGCTACCACTTTATTGCATGAAATGCAAAGACGTGATGTTCGTTTCGGATTGGCAACAATGTGTGTCGGAGTAGGACAAGGAGCCGCAATGATTTTTGAGAAGGTGTAGTAAAATTAAATAAAATAAGGCTTTTAAACTTCACTTCTTCACATAAATAAAACCCTTTTTTCCGGATGTAAAAACCGCTTCTACCCTTTTGTAATCATCCACTTCGTACTCGTCCGCCATAGAAATTTCATCATTGCTTACTTCGTATAAAGTTCCTTCAACCACGCTGTTTTCATTGCCTGAAAAATGAAGAATCGGATGATATTTCTGGTTACTTTTTCTTAAAACTTCCACATCGGTAATTTCAAGCATAGACACTTCATAACCTGGAAGACAATCTTTTTCTCCTTGCAGAATTCTGCCAAAGGTTTCCAATTGCACCCGTTGCGTTTGAAGTGTTCCGTATGAAAAAAGGAAAGGCATAATACTTATTCCTGAAGGTGATTGTAATTCATGTAATGAACTATAGTTTCACTTTCTACCAAACCTCATAAGAAAGTAATTCGTTCTCAACTTTGATACGCCGGCCTTCTTTGATAGTTATGATGACAGCAGCTGTAGTAACAAGCGCAACTGCCAAAAAATAAAATCCAGCACAACTTTTCCCCTTTGTTTTTTTATCTTTTTCCATTATTTGAATCTACTGTTTTTTCCGAAAAATTATAATGCAATTTAATCAATCAGTCAATTTTAAAAAAGTGATTTTGATTAAATAAAAATGAAGTTTTTACGGCACCAATTACACAAGTTAACGCGAATTATTTTTTTGCTTTAATAGCCTTATTGAATAATATCAATAAATCAATTTGCAGTAAACAAACAAGAAAGCTCAATTCATATTTTTCGTTTTGCTTGTATTGAGAAAATGAATCATTTTTTATTGGCATACATTTTATAGTTCATAACTGTCATCAAATATCAATTCAATGAATCAGGAAAATGCCTTTGAAAAATTATTAGCTTCTCAGAAAAAAACAAAATTTCCAAAAAAAGTAGAACCGATGCTGGCAACATTGGTTGATGAACCATTTGATAAGCCCGGATGGCTGTATGAAGTAAAATGGGATGGCTTTCGGGCGATTGCTTTAATAAAAAAAGGGGAACCGGAATTGTCTTCACGCAATTCAAAATCGTTCAATGATAAATTTTATCCGATTTACAACGAATTAAAAACCTGGAAAAAAGAGGCGGTACTTGATGGAGAAATTGTGAGCGTGAATGAAAAAGGAATGGCAGATTTTAGCAGTTTACAAAACTGGAGAAGTGAGGCGGACGGCACTTTGATCTATTATGTTTTTGATATTTTATGGTATGATGGAAAAGATACATCACAATTGCCTTTAATTGAACGGAAAGAACTTTTAAAGAACATTTTACCGGAATCGGCGAATATAAAATTTAGCGAAAGTTTTGAAACAAGTGGTCTGGAGTTTTTCAAACTTGCTGAAGAAATGTCGTTGGAAGGGATTATGGCAAAAAAATCTGACAGCCTTTATACGCAAGGCATCCGTTCGAAAGAATGGTTAAAAATAAAAACTGAGCAACGCCAGGAAGTTGTGATTGGAGGATTTACAAAAAACGAAGGCACATCCAAGAAATTCAGTTCGCTGCTGGTCGGAGTTTTTAGAAATAATAAACTGGTCTTCACTGGAAAAATCGGAACTGGTTTCACCGTAAAATTGCAAAAGGAATTGATGGAAAAATTTGAACCACTCATTATCCCTCATTCACCTTTTGCAAATGAGCCTGATGTAAATCAACCTTCTCGTTTTCGTCCGAATCCGCCAAAAGCAACAGCAGTGTGGCTTAAGCCGGAACTGATCTGCGAAGTGAGCTACCGCGAGATGACCAACGATGGTGTGATGCGTCATCCATCTTTTCGTGGATTACGCGAGGATAAAAAACCCGATGAAGTTGTTTTGGAAAAAGAAACACCTGTAGAAAATGTAGTAAAAGAAAAATCAAGCCTGAAAAAAGAAGCGATTATTCCAACAGCGCCAAAGTCTTCAAGGAAAACTTTATTAAATCCAAAAGAAGAAACCCAGGTAAAGAAAGTGAATGGAGAAGAGCTCAAATTTACCAACCTCAGTAAAGTTTATTGGCCCAAAGAAAAAATTACGAAAAGAGAGCTGATCAATTATTATTACCAGGCTGCGCCATTTATTTTACCTTATTTAAAAAACCGTCCCCAATCTTTAAACCGCTTCCCAAATGGCATAAACGGAGAAAGTTTTTATCAAAAAAATGTTACGGGAAAAGTGCCTGGTTGGATAGAAACATTTCCGTACCACAGCAGCGTTGATGGTGATAAAAACTTCCTGGTTGTTTCGAATGAAGCGAGTTTATTATACGTGGTTTCGCTAGGATGTATTGAAGTAAATCCGTGGAGCAGTACGGTTGAAAAACCAGATAATCCTGATTGGTGCATCATTGATTTGGACCCTGATAAAAAAAATACTTTCGAGCAGGTAATTGAGACAGCCCAGGTTACCAGGAAAATCCTGGAAGCAGCTGGTATCAACAGTTACTGCAAAACTTCCGGTTCTACAGGTATGCATATTTATTTTCCTTTAGGGGCAAAATACAGTTATGAAGAATCAAAAGAGTTTGCGAGGATTATTGCGACGAAAGTGAATAACGAACTTCCTGAAGTAACCAGTATTGAAAGAATAGTCAGTAATCGCAATGGAAAAATGTATGTGGATTTTTTACAAAACCGTCCCCAGGCAACTTTGGCAGCACCTTATTCGGTAAGGCCAAAACCCGGGGCGACTGTTTCGATGCCGTTGCATTGGGACGAAGTAAAAAAGGGATTAAAAATAACTGATTTTACCATCAAAAATGCCATCGATAGAATGCGTGCAGAAGGAGACATTTTCAAACCGGTTTTGGGCAAAGGAATCAATATGCAAGCGGCTTTGAAGAAACTGGAAGGATTGTAAGCTGAGTATAACGGTCAGTTGTAAACGTTCATTTTTGCATCAATGCCAAATAGGAAGGCTTTTGAAATACTTTTTCTGTTTTTATGCCCGCATTTCTTTCACAGCAGATTTGCAAGTTTCATTTAACGGTAAAGCATAAACGGAATTCATTAAAAGACAAAAAGAACATATTTCTTTCTTTGCTGACTCTTGCTATTTGCTACCCTACTCACTACTTTTCTTGTATTTTGCCACTACATCATCGAGCATGTTTTTGAATTTCTCCACATTAGAATCATAGCCATAACCTTCGGGTTCCAACCGGTTTTCATGCGCATCCAAAAAGAAATAAAAAGGTTGAGTGTTGGCATTGTATTTTGTGATCTGAAAGTCAGCGTTCTTATCGCCGAGCGTAGTTACTTTCTTCCCGAGAGATTCAGAAAAATATTGTTCATTTGGCTGAAGGTGCACATTATGCACATCAACATAAAGCGATACAATGACAAAATCACCTTTCAGTCTTTTCATCACTTCAGGATCGCTCCACACAGAGCCTTCCATCTTGCGGCAGTTCACACAATTAATTCCGGTAAAATCCAGCATCAATGGTTTATGCACTTTCCGGGCAACTGCCAGCGCTTCATCATAATCAAAATAGGTAACCATACCATATTGAACTACCACCGGCGGTTCATAAACCTTCATCTGATCGTAATATTTTATCGGGCGCGGCAGGTCTGCCGTTGAAGAATCACTTTTATCAGAAGAAATAACTTTTAACGAAGACGACGAATTAAAATCCTGTGTTCCCATGGGTGGCACAAAAGCGCTGATCGCCTTCAACGGCGCACCCCACAAACCAGGCAACATATAAACAGCGAATGATAAAGAAGCAATCGCAAAAAATAATCGGGGAATACTGATGTAAGGAATATCAAAATCATTTTTGGGTAGTTCATCATCGTGGTGAAATTTCAATTTACCCAAAAGATAAAAACCAAGGAGCACAAAAATGACGATCCACAAAGAAATAAAGACTTCACGATCCAGAATGCGCCATCCTTGTGAATGATCGGATTTAGATAAAAATTTTAACGCCAGGGCCAGCTCTAAAAATCCCAAAGTGACTTTCACTGCATTCAGCCACCCTCCTGCTTTTCCCAGTACATTTAATTTTTGCGGAAAGAAAGCAAACAACGCAAAAGGCAATGCCAGCGCCAGCGAAAATCCAAACATACCAATCAGAGGGCCCCAATAGCTTCCACGGGCAGCCAATACCAAAAGGTTTCCAATAATTGGACCTGTGCATGAAAAAGAAACAACCACAAGCGTGAGCGCCATAAAAAAGATGCCCATAAAGCTTCCGGTACTTGCTTTGGTGTCGGCTTTATTTCCCCACGAGCTTGGCAAAGAAATTTCAAAAGCACCCAAAAATGAAATCCCGAAAATTAAAAATATCAGGAAGAAAATAATGTTGGCAATCCAGTTCGTAGCAAGATTATTAAGGGCAGCAGGGCCAAAAATAACTGTAATTAAAAATCCGAGCAGCGTAAAAATAACGATGATTGATAGTGAATAAGAAAATGCATTTTTAATTGCTTCCGCTTTGCTCTTACTTCTTTTGGTAAAAAAACTTACGGTAACAGGAATCATCGAATACACACACGGCGTGATCAAAGCAAGCAAACCACCGGCAAATGCCGTAAGGAAAATCCATGTCAAAGATTTAGTTGCAACCGTTCCGCCATTGTTTATCTGCGAAAGCTGAGCGGCTTTGCCGTTGCTGCTTGTAGCCGAATGTTCAGGCAAAACAAAAACTTCAAATTCGTCTTTTTTAGAAGGATACTCACTACCCTGCTGGTACAAATAATTCACTGCTCCTTTGACCAAAAAACTATCGGTGCGAGCAGCTTTTATCTTCTGCTGCCAATGCACAAAATCGGTAAAAAAATGAACATCACTTTCCAGCGCGGCATCGCGTGCTGTTTGTATTTTTTCCTTTGAAAAAACAGAATCCTTTAATCTTGAGGAAACGGATGTATCAAAATGAATGGAAGAATACATGATATCATCCGGCGATTTTTGCAGGGCAAATAATTTCACACCGGCAGGAATTTTCCCTTTAATTGATAAGACTACTTCACTGTCGTTTAATCTTGTAGTTCCGTAAGAAAATTTGATAGAAGAAGAGTCTTGAGATAAAGCCTGTCCACCAAAAAACAGGAGAATGAAAACTGCTGTAATCCTGAATGGTGTACGTGCCAGCCTGGTAAAATGGTTCATTAAAAGCGATTAATTATTTTAGGGCGACGGTGAAATTTTTAGTAATCGGAGGAAGGCACTCTTTATCATTACAACTCATAAATTCCACTGCTACATCTACCGAGGTTTTTACATTCGCTTTTAATTTTACCACCTGCACAAAATCTACTTTATTTGAATATTGTTTCACATCTACGCCAAATAAAGGTTCATGATGTTGTTGCAGCTTTCCTACTTCTTTGGTAGTTCCTTGTTTAATGATCAAAGGATTTTTTGTAAAAGTAATATTAGTTGGAACGGGGCCGCCTTCCGGTGTTGATTGCGAGTAAATATGCCATGCGTTTTCAATATTCGCAGTCAGGTGAATTTCATAAGTTTTATCGCCGATCTTTTTTGAAGTGGCTGTCCAGGAAACCGGATTCCGGACAATTTGTGCAAAAAGAAAATTTGAAGAAAGCAATAAAAAGGAGGCGAATAATAATTTTTTCATGAATGTCATGTATTTTTTATCAATTGATTTAAAACAATCTTGCAATTTACTTCAAAAGTTTTAGTCGATGGTTGTATCCAACCGATTAATAAGGCAATTTTAACGATGATAACAGTATAACAAAGCTGGCGATAGATGCAAAATGCTGCTCTTGATTTTCTGCATTCAGCTTTATTACTTTAAGAAAAAAAGTCACTAATTCATCCATTCTTTTCCGAATAAAACGAGCAGTAAAGAAATAAATAGCCGGTATTCTTGTTTTCATTATTGCAATGTTTTTCGTACTTCAAATAAAGAATCCTCATTTTTTCCACGAATTTCTCCAAAAGAACGGGGAAAATGACGAAAATGCACGCAATTTGTGCGAACAAAAAACACATTTACACGGTTTACGCACATTATTTCGGCACAATTAAAATTATTTTTGCGTCTTGTGCGGTTTTTCAAAAATTAGTCATAGGTTTGTTATTTAACTGCAATCTTTTGTTAAAACTTTAATTGCTAAAATGCTTAAAATTGAAAGACAGGCTTTTATCCTGCACCAGGTAAATCTGCACAATAAGGTATTGTCGACAGATTTAAGTAAGCAGATAAAAGTTTCGGACGACACGATCAGAAGGGATATTCATCAACTGGCAGAAGTTGGTAAGATCATCAAAGTACATGGAGGCGCATTGTCACCTTCTTTTCACAACAGGCATACGGCTTCCAACGAGGTGTATGCTTATAATCAAAAAAAGCTGATTGCTCAAAAAGCTATTTCACTTATCCAGGACGGAATGTTTGTACTAACCACAGGTGGTACAACTATTATTGAAATGGCAAAATCATTACCTCCTGAATTGCATGCTACTTTTATTTCAGGCAGTATTCCAGCGCTGGCAGAATACATGGTTCATCCCAACATTGAGGTTATTGCGATTGGTGATAAGGTTTCAAAAGATTCTAAAATCACGGTGGGTTCAGATGCGATTTCGAGAATTCGTGAATTAAAAGTAGATCTATGTTTCCTCGGAGTATCTGCTCTTAACCTGACGAGAGGTGTATCCGACAATGATTGGGAAGTGGTACAGATCAAAAAAGCGATGGTAGAATCTTCTCAACGACTGGTATGCCTCACTATTTCGGAAAAAATAAATTCTCATCAGCCCTTGCAAGTTTGCGACAGTAAGAAAATTGATACGCTGATTACAGAATTATCTCCTGATGATCCGATCCTGGAGCCTTATGTACGTGCAGGTATAAATGTGATATAATTGGTTAACATAAACTTTCAATAATTCTTATTCATCAATCTTAAAATTTTCATTATGAGAAAATTCATGACGTTTCTTGCTGTGATGCTCGTATTGCAGTTGCAGCAAAAGGTTTTTGCCCAGGAACGGACAATAACCGGTATCGTTCTTTCGCAGGATAATGCTCCTGTAGAAGGGGCATCTGTCGTAATAAAAGGGAAAAGTACAGGTACCCAAACTGGTCCGGACGGGAGATTTACCCTAAAAGCCTCCAAAGGGCAGGTATTGGAAATCTCTTCTGTTGGTTATGAAAACCAGGCATTCACCATCAGAGATGCCAGTAACATTGAGATCACACTTTCTAAATTGAGCAAATCAATGGAAGACATCGTGGTCGTAGGATATGGCACACAGAAAAGAGGAAATGTTACCGGAGCGGTATCTACAGTAGATGTAAAAAAAACCTTGCAGGGAAGGCCGATTGCCGATGTGGGCCGTGGCCTTCAGGGCGCAGCATCCGGATTGAGTGTAACTATTCCAAGTGGGGAAGTAGGTTCTGACCCGATTCTAAAGATCAGGGGAGTTATGAGTTCTTTCCAGGGAAGCAGTACACCACTGATCCTTTTGGACAACGTGGAAATCCCGAGCATTCAGATCGTAAATCCGAATGACATCGCATCCATCACCGTTTTAAAAGATGCAGCTTCTGCTTCTATTTATGGAGCAAAAGCATCCAACGGTGTTATCCTCATTACTACTAAAAAAGGCTCAGGAACGGCAAAACCGCAGGTAACTTATTCGGATAATTTCTCCTGGCAAAATGTGTGGAAAAAATTGGAAATGGGAACTGTAGATGCTTTGAAATATACGGTGGATGCAGCTGAACGCGTTGGCATTACCACCCCAACAGGCGCATTCTATTACGTTGACAGAGCCGGTTACGAAAAAGCAGTACAATGGCAAAAGCAATATGGTGGGACAATTGGAAAAAATGATCCTACTGTTTTCGGAAGAGACTGGTATGTGCAAGGTTCTCAAAATTCCAAAATGGGTATGAGAACTTATGATCCTTATGATTATATGATAAAAGAATGGGCTCCTACCCAACAACATGACATTACTGTTGGACAAACTATAGGTAAAACTTCTTATAACATTGGGTTGGGATATTTGGATCAAAGCGGTATGATGAAGCCTGCAAAAAAAGACGATTTTACCCGTTAAAACGCTTCATTAAGGGTTTCAAGCGAAGTGAACAAATATCTTACTGTTCGTGCCGGAGCCATGTATTCAAGAAGAGATAAAGATTATGCTTATGTAACCAGTTCAACCACAGCCGATCCATGGCTTTATTTATATAGATGGGGGCCTTTGTATCCTTTTGGAAATGACCAGAATGGAGATCCAATACGCAGCCCGGTAAGTGAAGCTGCACAGGCAAATACTGCGAATCTTTTGCAGAACTATATGAATGTAAGCACAGGCGCCACTTTGAATTTTAGCAAAAACTGGAAGCTGGATTTTGATTATACCTATAGCAACCAGGAAGAAATCTGGAACAGACCGGGAACAAGATATACCGCCAGGGATTCATGGTCTGCTCCGAAAGCCAGATTTGATGATAATGGCAATCCTATATATGTTGACAGTACGGGCAATGTGGTATCCAGTACAGCACCGGGAGCTATGCAAGCATTTGATTTGTCATTAAATACTTATACAGGTCCCGGATCAAATCCTGACCACATTATCAGGTCAGCCACCAATTTCCACAGCAGCACCATAAATGCTTTTACTACTTATAATTTGGGAATCGGAGAAGATCATACATTCAAATTTATTGTAGGTATGAACAGCTATGCTGCCGCAACAGGCTGGCAGTCACAGCAGCAAAACCAGCTTACTGATATTCATAATCCGCAATTCAATTTTGCAATTGGAACGCCACCAATAATCAGTGCTAATAATACATGGGAATCACAACTCGGTTATTTTGGACGTATCAACTATGCTTTCAAGAACAAATATCTTTTAGAAGGCAACCTGAGATACGATGGTTCTTCCAAATTCCCATCTAACTTATGGTGGAGATGGTACCCGTCAGTTTCTGCCGGTTGGGTGGTTAGTGAAGAAAAATTCATGGAGTTTACCCGCCCGGTTGTTGAATTCATGAAAGTAAGAGCGTCATGGGGAACAATTGGTGACCAAACCGTTCCAAATTCTTTGTATTTACCAGTAATGCCTTATGGCCTTTCCAGTTGGATCGGCGGCAACGGATCGAAAACCGTTTTTGTAAGCACACCACCAGCAATTAAACATGACATTACCTGGCAGGATATTGAGACAAAGGATTTTGGAGTTGATTTAGGTTTGTTCCAAAATAAAGTTACTGTCACATTCGACTTGTTTCAAAGAAATACCAACAACATGATCGTTCCTTCTGAAGGTATTCCTCTTACTTTTGGAACCGGTGCTCCGCAGGGAAATTTTGGTTCATTAAGGACAGACGGATGGGAACTTACAGTTGAGTTGAACCATAGGTTCCAGAATGGACTGGGCCTTAACTTTAGGGGTAATATCTCCGATGCAAAAACCCGCATTATGGAATACGGAACTTCTACAGGCGTAAACTCAAACTATAATGGAAAAACCATTGGAGAAATCTGGGGCTACCGTACAGACAGGTTGTATCAAACATCCGATTTCGATTTAGGTAGTAATGGTAAACCCCAATTGATTACGCTTACTGCTGACGACGTTCCTGCAAAATATGTGGGGAAAAAAGCGTATAAATTGAAACCAGGCAAGAACGGAGAAAAACCAGTTTATCAAACATTTTTGCAGAATTCTTCTAACTTCTTCTTCGGTCCTGGAGATGTCAAATTTAAAGATTTGAATGGAGATGGTGTAATTGATAACGGAAGTGCATTGCTCGCAGATCATGGAGACCTTCAAGTAATTGGAAACACTACACCCAGATATGAATATGGATTCAGATTAGGCGCAGATTTTAAAGGTTTTGACATCAGCGCTTTCTTTCAGGGTGTGGGCAGCCGCCAGTTGTGGGGTGATGGATTCCTCGCAATTCCGGGCTACAACTCTTCGGATGGAGCGATGCCGCAGGCTATTGCGGGTAATTACTGGACAGCAGATCATACCGATGCTTTTTATCCTGCTGCTTATAACAACGCCGGCAGCAATTCAGCGAACAATATGCAGGTACAAGACAGGTATTTGTTGAACATGGCCTACCTGAGATTGAAAAACCTCACCATTGGTTATTCTATTTCTCAGAATGTTCTCAAGAAAGTACATGTAAATTCTTTGAGAGTTTATGCCGCTTTGGAAAACTTCATTACCTGGGATCATCTGAAAGGATTACCGATCGATCCTGAATATATCAATGGCTATTCTATGTGGAATGCATCCAATTATAATTTGGGCCGCACTGGTATGGGTGTTCCTGCGTTCAAAAGCGTTTCTGTAGGCGTTCAATTAAACTTTTAAAAATTAGTAAAAATGAAAAAATTTAAATATTTATGCGGATTAGCAATTGCGTCGATGCTCTTCTTCTCCTGCAAAAAAGATTTTCTTAACCGGCCGCCTCTGACAACATATATAGATGCAGACGGCCAATTCTGGAGGGGCGAAGATGACATTCGTATGTTTGCCAATGGCTTCTACCCCAATTATTTCAATGGTTACGGGCTTGGTTGGACATGGGATTATGCGCCTGTAGTTGGTTATACTTTTAACGATGATGTAACCGGTAAAAACGTTCAATCAAACTTTGAAAGTAATGTTCCTTCTTCAAGAGGATCAATTTCTGAATCAGCCGGCTGGCTGCAACAATATTCGGGCCCAACCTGGGATTTTGCATGGGTGCGCAAAGCAAACATCCTGATTGACCGTGTGGAGAACGTTGCAAAACCGGCACTTTCAGATGAAGCATACCGTCATTGGACTGCAGTTGGGCGGTTTTTCAGGGGATATGAATATTCCAGGCTGGTAAGCGTTTTTGGAGATGTACCATACTTTGGCAGAGTCGTTAAAGAAAATGAACTGGACACTTTATACAAAGACCGCGACCCTCGTGGTTATGTAATGGACAAGGTTTATGACGATTTTCAATACGTTTTGGCAAATATTCGCGCTAATGACGGAACCCAAAATCTGAACAAAAATATTGCTGCGGCATTTATTTCAAGATTCATGCTCTTTGAAGGAACCTACGAGCATTATCATGGGCTGGACGATACGAGGGCAAAAAAATACCTTGAACTGGCTGTTCAGGCCGCAGAAGTAGTGATGAACAGTGGGAAATACTCCTTTGGCAGCGATTTCAAATCTCTTTTCACATCTGAAAATCTGGCCGGAAATCCGGAAGTAATCATGTATAGGGTGTATGATGCGGCACTGTCTGTTACTCATGCTGTTGGTTCCTATTCAAATGGTATTGAAACGGTGGGTGTGGATCCAAACCTCGTATTGATGAAATCGTTTATCATGAATGATGGCAATGTTTGGCAAAATTCTTCTGAACCTGGTGCTAATGATTTCTCTATTGCAAATCTCGATAAAACAAGAGACCCAAGGTTTGAAGCATCTTTTATTGACAAACCAAACGGATCTTCAACTACACTTTTATATGGATATAAGTTTGCTTCGAGGGATGCTATCACATATATTGGTAAAACGCCTCCACCTAACTGGGCGAGCAATACCAATACCAGTGATGCCCCTGTGATCCGCCTTGCTGAAGTAGTTCTAAACTGGTTGGAAGCAAAAGCGGTTTTGGCCGAAAGCTTGGGCGGCGCTGCCATAAGCCAATCCGATTTGGACAAATCAATTAATGCCATTCGCAAACGTCCTTTAGACGCAGCAGCGATTGCTAAAGGTGTTCAGAAAACTGCGCCTTTGATGTTAACTTCACTTCCGGATGATCCGGCAAGAGATGCAGATGTATCTCCGCTGATGTGGGAAATTCGCAGGGAAAGACGAATGGAATTTGTATTTGAAGGTTTCAGGCTATTGGATTTAAAAAGATGGAACAAACTTAATTACATGGATTTCAGTACTAATGATGATTATTTCCTCGGGCCATGGGTAAATCTGCCGGTCGAATTCCCATCTGCATTAACCACCTCCGCAGCTACCAAAGGCAACGTAAAAGTAAAGAAAGCTGATGGAACTGTCGTTACTTATAACGGAAACAATGCAAGTGATATGGTCGGTTATTGGGTAGTAGAAAATGCAAGTAACCGAAATCAGTTTAACGATAAGAATTACCTGTCACCTGTCGGTGCTCAACAAATTAATGAGTACAAGGATAAAGGATTTACCCTAACTCAAACAAAAGGCTGGTAATCTCATTTCAACAAAATAAAAAAAGAGGCTGTCTTAAATGGGCAGCCTCTTTTTTTTAAAACATAAATCCGATCTATTTATTTGTTTGCTGTTTATTACCTACTTCTTACTCTTGCGTTCTCACGTTTTCTTGCAGGAAGTTCTTCTTTTTCAATTTGACTGTACTTCAATCTGCGGTTTTAAAAAGCAATTCGTGAGATTTTTGCAGATATACATTAAGCCACGAAAAATTTCTGTGATTTTGTGGCAAATAACAATAATTTAATTGGATTTACCAGATCTCCTTCAACTCATACCTGAGCGTGATAGCCAGAAGAACAAGAGTTTGACATTTTGCGGAGAATTGCCATTATTAAGTAAAATTTTGCGGTTTTTATGCAAGATTTAAATTTTCTCATGCCTGATTCGCGTTTTTTAACATTTCTCTCTTATATATTTGAGAAATAATTCTGTTAATAGATGCTTAAAACCGAGCGCCAGGCCTACATTGTTCACCAGGTAAATCTGCATAATAAAGTCCTTTTAACTGATTTAACGACTCAAATTAATGTATCTGATGATACAATCAGAAGAGATTTGCAGGAATTAGCAGAAAGCGGAAAAATAATTAAAGTACATGGCGGGGCATTATCGCCTTCGTTTCATAATGGCAATTTAGTTTCCAAGGAAGTGTATGCATATAGCCAAAAAAAAGTTATTGCAAAAAAAGCGGCATCATTGATTAAAGATGGGATGTTCATTCTGACTGGAGGAGGAACTACGATTATCGAGCTTGCGCGTGCATTACCACCTTCACTTCGTGCTACTTTTATTTCAGGAAGTATCCCTGCTCTTTCAGAATATATCATTCATCCGAATATTGAAGTAATAGCCATTGGAGATAAGATTTCAAAAGATTCTAAAATTACCATCGGTTCTGATGCGATCTCCAGAATTAAAGAATTAAAAGTCGATCTGTGCATCCTGGGAATTTCCGCGATCAATTTGGAAAATGGTGTATCTGACAATGATTGGGAAGTAGTTCAGATAAAAAAAGCGATGTTGGAATCTGCCCAAAAGTTGGTTTGCCTTACCATCTCTGAAAAAATTAATACGAGGCAGCCGTTCCAGGTCTGCAGCATTAAAAAGATTGATACACTGATTACAGAATTACCCCCGGATGATGAAGTATTGATGCCTTACGTACGAACAGGAATAAAGGTTTTATAAAAGAAAAAGATACAAACCAAGCTTTAAAACCAACACGATTAACTAAAAAACAGCAAATAAAAAATTATAGCAAAATTGAATTTTCAAAATTCAAGGAGCAACGTTTCAATAAATCTTTATAAACATAAAAATTTCGCAATGAGAAAACTAGTAACGGCTCTTCTTGTACTACTGTTCCTACAATTAAGCCAAACAACATCTGCACAGGAACGGACCATAAGTGGCACTGTGCTTTCCCCGGACAATGCTCCCATTCCCGGAGCTTCTGTTATCATAAAAGGGAAAAAGGCAGGGACACAAACAGACGGGGATGGAAAGTTCAGCATTGAGGCAAATCGCTCGGATATACTGGTAATCAGTGCGGTAGGATTTACAACCCAGGATGTCAAAGTAGGCAACTCTTCTACCATCTCCGTTACCCTTGAGAGGGGAAACGGAGAATTGCAGGCAGTAGTGGTCACCGCTCTTGGCATCAAAAAACAAGAAAGGTCATTGGGATATTCCGTTACCCAGTTGAATGCAAATGAATTGATGAAAAACAAGAACACCAACGTGATCAATTCGCTTGCCGGCAAGGTTCCGGGTGTAAATATAACCCAGTTTAGTGGTGCGCCAGGCGCTGGAGCCACTATCACGCTTCGCGGTGGAACTTCGACATCAGAGACAAGGCAAAATCAACCATTATTTGTTGTTGATGGAATCATTTATGATAACTCAACCACCGTTACCGGTAACACCGGTACTGATGGTTTATCGCGCAGTAACACCACTTACTCGGATCGCGTGATGGATATAAATCCGGAAGACATTGAAAGCCTCTCGGTGTTAAAAGGCGCTGCGGCAGCGGCGTTATATGGTTCCCGCGCAGCTGATGGCGTGGTGCTGATTACTACTAAAAAAGGAGCAGAAGGCCGGGTACAAGTAGATTTCAACAGCAAAATAAGTACCTCCTGGGCAGATAAATTGCCGCAGGTTCAAACAGAATTTGGCCCTGGTATTTATTCCAGCAATGGTGTTTTAAGTACCGACGGTGTTTATAGTTCATGGGGCCCAAAAATTCCTGCTGACAGTACTATTTATGACAACATCGGTAATTTCTTTCAGCACGGAACCATTTATGATAATAACGTAAACGTATCTGGTGGTTCAAAAAACGGATCTTTTTATTTGTCAGGATCTAATTTCAAGCAAACAGGTATCGTTCCCGGTACAGCCTACGATAAAACTACTTTCCGTTTCAACGGCGAACAGAAATATGGTGCTTTGACATTAAATGCAAACGTTGCCTATTCTGTTGCCAATACCCATAGAACATTAACAACCGCAGGACTTTGGGCAGCGTCTGTTGGAGGATATAACGGCGTAGGAAGTATGCAATCATTGTACAATTGGCCCACAACTTACAATATCAAAAATTATATAAACCCCGACGGAACACAACATAGAATATATGCCGGTACTCTTGCTTTAGAAGAAGATATGGACAATCCGTATTGGATCATAAATGAGGATAAGTTAACCTCAGCAACCGATCGTTTCACTGGCGGAATAAACGGCAATATGAAAATTACCAATTGGTGGGATATTACAGGACGTGTAGGTTATGACCAATATACCACCAATGACTATACGTATATAGCTCCTGGATCCGCTGTGATTCCTCTGAATCAAAACGGGCAACTGAGCAAAGACATGGTTAACTATACCTATATCACAACCACTGTCATGAGTAATTTTCACAAGAAATTCGCTGACTTTGATACGCACTTATTGTTAGGAACTACTTCCGAAGATTTTAACACAAAGAATCAAAATCTTTGGGGATATGCATTCAGTACGCCGGGTACTATTAGTTTTAACAATATGGAGACAACAAATAAATTTTTCACTGATGCAACAACCAGAAGACGTTTGGTTGGAGCTTATGGAGAAGTAGGCGTATCTTATAAGGACCTGGTATATCTAACAGCAACCGGACGCAATGACTGGTCATCTACCCTGCCGGTAAAGAACTGGTCTTATTTTTATCCTTCTGTCAGCGGTTCTTTTATTTTTTCTCAGTTATTACCAGCAAACAATTTTCTTTCATTCGGTAAATTAAGGGCAAGCTGGGCAAGAGTAGGTAAAGATGCAAATCCATATGCCACCAACACTTACGAAAACTCTCCGATTACGATTGGAAACTATATGGGTGTAGGTAACCAATACTATGCAGGTAATCCTAATTTAATACCTGAAATTCAAACATCCTGGGAAGTTGGAGGAGCATTTAGATTTTTGTCGGATCGTATTGGCTTGGATTACACTTATTATCATAACCAAACCGAAAATCAAATTGCGCAACCACGCCTGGCACAGTCCGGTGGGTTTATTTTCAGTGCACTTAATTCCGGCTCAGTAATTAACAATGGTATGGAAATAGCTCTTAACGGCAAGATCATTTCAAAAAGGGACTTTTCATGGGATGCAACACTTAATTTCTCCTACAACAGGGGAAGGTTGGGTGCATTCCTTCCGGGAGTAGCGTATTTTTACCCAACTGATGCGCAATTCGGAACCATAAAAGCAGCGTCAATTCCTAATGGTGGCTATTTCCTTGGAATGACCGGACAGGATTATTTCCGTGCAACTGACGCAAACGGAAAAGAAATTCCAAACGGCGCTTACCAAATAGATCCTACCACCGGATTATATAAACTCAATTCTACTAACCCGGTTGTAGGAAATCGCGAACCGGATTACATCGGTGGATTTGTAAATACTTTACGTTATAAAAAGTTAACCTTAAACTTCCTGCTCGATATTCGAATCGGAGGAGACGTATTTAATGGTACTGAGTATGCTATGGTTATCAATGGACTAAGCAAAAAAACGTTACTGAATGACCGGCAATCGGTGACATTAACCGGGGTGAACAGTAAGACTGGAACTGATACTACAATAACATACAATGCAAATCAGTCATATAAAATTGGTAGCACCACCTATTCAGGCACCAATATGATTCAAAGATATTGGTCCAACTATGCAGCAAACTCTTATAATTTCATTACTTCAGTAAACTGGCTGAAACTTCGTTCAGTGTCCCTGTCATATGATTTCTCTGGTATCTTAAAGAATCAAAAAGTCATTAAAGGACTTACCGCAACGCTTGTCGGAACAAACCTGTTTACATGGACCAACTATGTCGGAATGGATCCAGAAGTAAGTGCGGCAGGTGGCACAGGTGGTTCTGGCTCCACTGGTATCGACTACCTCGGAGTACCTGCTGTAGCAAGTTTCACATTTGGAGTAAATCTTAAGTTTTAAACCCAAAAACAAAAATCATGAAAAAAACAACATATATCATTCTGGGTTGCGTACTCGTAGTGAGTTTAGCCTCCTGTAAAAAGTGGCTGGATGTAAATACAGATCCGGATAACCCGAACAACAAAAGTGTATTAATTCAAAACCGTGTGCCTTGGATTGAACACTTTTACCAATACACCGCAGGGGTAACCAATTATCGCACGTCCTTACAAGCTGGCGTGTATTATAGTAACACTGGTGCTGGAAATAGCTTTAGCACCACATGGCAATGCTCCAGTGCCAATTCAACAACTCCGTATCAAACATGGTTTATTGAAGTATCTTCCAATGTCGTTGATTTGTATAATTCCGCCCAGAAAGAAGGCGCCTATCATTACATGGCAGTGGCGGATGTTTTTAATGCGCTGGGTTATATGGAAATGCTGGATCTCTATGGTGAAATGCCTTACACAGAGGCAGGAACCGGAAATCCAAGCCCTAAACCTGATGACGGCAAAACCATTTATAACGGATGTATGGCACATTTGAATGAAGCGATCGGCCTGTTTAATAAAACACAGGAAGTCGGTGCTCCCGCTCTTTCTGCCGGAGATTTGTGGAACGGTGGAGACGTAAGCAAATGGCTCAAATTGTGCTGGGGATTAAAAGCACGCTACATGCTTAAACTTTCCAAAAAAGCCGATTTGTTTAATGCCGACTCCATTCTGTATTGCTTGTCCCAGGCTCCGCAATCCAATGCAGATAACACAGTTGGTCCGGGCTACAATAATAGTACGGTTACCGACTATTTGTATGGTGATCCAGTGGTAACTAATGGCAACTTCGACTACGCGGCTTATGGCAATTCTATTCGCATTTCTCAATATTACTACAACCTTCTTACAAATATGAATGGTTCGGGAGTAGTAGATCCACGGATGACTAAAATTGTACCTGCTTCTATGGCGAATGTTAAATTAAATGGATCAGGCAAGGTAAGTTCTTATACCTGGAACCGTTCAGTAGGTGTGGATTCTTATGGCGCTGCCATCCGGTTATTAAAAGGCGGAGCTACTTCTATTCAAACCGCCACTTATGCTGCTACTCCTCAAAAGATAGTATACAATATTACAAATTCTACAGACCATGCAAATTTTGTTGATTCTCTGGTCAACGCAGGGAAGGTGGCCGGTCAGGATTACGCGGATAGCGGCACTTACGTGAGGGTAACTTATCCCGCCGGATCAATCTATATAAACAGCAGCAATTATATTTACGCCGGTGATACTGCTTACGTAAATATGCGAAGCAGTGCGGTTGCCACATCTGGCAATCCTGCTCAACCCGCAAATGATGTAAACTGGTATCCTTAGCCGGCTGCTTATAGTGCCGGTGTGATTGGTTCCACAGGTTCTTTCCAGGTACGGCCTGTTTCTGACCAGGAAATTCTAACCTATCATGAAATGTGCTTCATCAAAGCAGAAGTGGAAATGAGAAAAGGCGATGCTGCTGATGCGTATACCGCATATGTAGCAGGCATCCAGGCTCATATGAATTTGATGCAGGCAAAACTCGCTGAATGGCAGGGCGGTGGTTTTGATAAAAATGCCGCTGGTGTTATTATCCCGGATATGGAACCCATGAACGCAAATGATATCACAGCTTATATGGCCAGCCCGGCTGTCGCACAAGGGCCCGGTACTTTAACCATGTCAGACATTATGCTCCAAAAATACATTGCCATGGGCTGCAGCATTGAAAACTATAACGATATGCGCCGTTGGGATTATAGTGCCGGTGACATTGGCAACTTCGGAGTCATTTACCCGGGTTATCAAAGAGGTCCTTTGTTTACAGGACAGGCACAGTTGACTGGTGGTTCTCCAAATGATCCAAGATATTGGATGCGCCGCTGGATGTTGCCTCCGACTTATGAAATAAACTACAACTCAATTCATACGCTGGCATTGAATGCGCATGCCGCTGATCCGAATATCTGGAGTATGCCGGTTTGGTGGGATACCCCAACAGATGATGCATATTATGGCTATCTGAAATAATTGGAATTGGAAATTTATTTATTGTAAAAGATACGGGTAAATTTCTTACCCGTATCTTATTTTAATAACTAAAAATTTCTTTACTCAGTTGCTGTTTATAAGAATTTATAAGATTAAAAACTTCTGGAATCGAAGAACTATTCAAAATGCGAATACAATGCAGAAACAGATTCTTTATCCGAAACGAAAATTTGCTTCTTATCTTTGCACTCCATTTAATTTTAAATGTTCCCTTTCTGATATCAAATCAGAAATATTTTCAAATGCTCAAAAATGAAACAATCCCCCAATACGCAGGCAGTGCGTATTCAAACCCCGAGAACAGATCAAAAAGAACACAGTACTCCTTTATTTCTCACGTCCAGTTTTTGTTTTGATAGTGCAGAAGAAATGCGCGCAACTTTTGCGGGCGAATTGGAAAACAATATCTATTCACGATTTGAAAATCCGAATGCCCAGGAATTTATTGATAAAATGTGCGCATTAGAAGGAACCGAAAGCGGCTTTGCAACTGCATCAGGCATGAGCGCGATCTTCAGTTGCTTTATGACTTTTTTGAATGCAGGTGACCATCTGCTCAGCTGCAGTTCGATTTTTGGTTCTACACACACGATTATCACCAAATTCTTTAAAAGATGGAACATTGATTATTCTTATGCAGATCTAAATGATCCTGGCTCATGGGAATCTCTGATAAAGCCAAACACCAAAATGATCTATGTAGAAACACCAACAAACCCTGGTTTAGATGTTGTGGATCTCGAATGGCTTGGAAAATTAGCGAAAAAACATAACGTGATTCTGGTTGTTGATAATTGTTTCGCTACCCCAATTTTACAAAGACCTGCAGATTATGGTGCTGACCTCGTTTTACATTCAGCTACCAAATGGCTGGACGGGCAGGGACGTGTGCTTGGCGGGATCATCGTAGGTAGGAAAGATCTGATCCATGAAATTTATTTATTTAGCCGGAACACCGGGCCTTCGATCTCTCCTTTCAATGCATGGCTGCTCAGCAAAAGCCTTGAAACGCTGGACGTGCGTATTCAAAGACATTGCGATAATGCAGAGGCTTTAGTAAAAGCACTGGATGGCCATCCAAAATTAAACAGTATAAAATATCCTTTTCATCCTTCTCATCCGATGTATGAAATAGCAAAAAAACAAATGAAACGCGGCGGTGGTTTGGTAACTTTTGATTTGAAAGGAGGTCTCGAAAGTGGTAAAAAGTTTTTAGACGCTTTGGAAATGCTTACACTTACTTCGAACCTTGGAGATACGCGCAGCATTGCTTCCCATCCGGCATCCACTACCCATGCGAAATTAACTCCTGAGGAACAGTTAACAGTGGGCATTACTCCTGGCCTCATCCGCATATCTGTCGGCATTGAAAGTATAGAAGACATTAAAGCCGACATTTTACAGGCATTGGAAAAAAGTTGAGAATCAGGAAGACTTTAGCGTTTGAATCGGCCAATTGTGTTGGTGGATTATAAAAATTATTTTTTAATAATTAAAAACATAAATTCCTTATTTTTTAAAAATAAATAACTGCTGCAATGCAAAACGTGGATCTTTTAAACAATGACTTACAGGTAAGTCCTGTTTCCCAAAATTTTTTACATGAAGCCGCCAGGTGGGCAAAATTTCTTTCAATTATCGGATTTATTGTATGCGGACTAATGGCTATCGCAGCGTTCTTTGCGCCGTCTCTTTACACAAGGCTTTCGGCCTTTGAAGAACTGTCCCCGGCAGTTGCAGGCGCTGCTTCTACAGTGATTACCATTGTTTACCTCGCAATTGCTGTGCTTTTATTTTTCCCGTGCTTATACCTGAATAAATTTTCTGTGAAAATGAAAACGGCATTGAATTCCATAAACCAGGGGGACTTTGAAGACTCGTTTAAAAACCTAAAATCATTGTTTAAGTTTTACGGTATCCTCTCAATCATCTTATTATCCTTCTATACTTTGGTATTTTTAATTGCGATGCTGACTGTAGCTGTGAGAAGCTAAATCTTTTTAAAAAAATCAGGATCCTAAATCAGCTATCTTCTATAAAGTTTTGGAAGACTTTCATGCGTTTCTTTTACCGAATCGGCTTTTTGATATTTGACAAACTTCGGGGGCAAAACCGTGTCGGACTTTGAAGGAGTACCAGCTGCAGTGTCATCAACCGTTCCCTGTACTTCACATGCTGAAAATCCGGCGGCCATAAAAAGAATTAAACAAACTTTAAAAAATTTCATCCTGTCTTTTTTATAAAATTAAAAATTATATTTTTCGTTCTTCTGAAAATGATGATCTTAAAAATCGCTTTATTTGTTTTTAATAAAATGAAGGTTTAAAGAATAATCGATAGCCTTAATCCAAAAGCTCCAAAATTTCCATTCCCGGCATAACCGTCATATTTTAAAGTAAGATCCAGCGGTTTTTCATTTCTGCTAAAGTTGTAACCAATTTGTGGAGTATATGCAAATGCAGTAGCGCTTGTTCCGCTCATACTGTTCAAACCTACACCGATTTGCGCACCAAGATGTAAATTGCCTGCATAAAGGTTTCCACCAACTCTTACCGGAATAACTCTGTAAGCTTTATTTTTTGTGTTTGTTCCTGCAGAACGGCCAACGTAACTAATCACACCGATATAACCAGTACCACTTAAATTTTGTTTGTAAAAATGCTCAGCTTCCGCGCTTGCGCCAATTCCCACGCCCCAACCTTTATTACCCGGAACCACACTCAAGGGATTAGAAGTAGCAAGGCCCAATTCAGCACCCAAACTAAACCTGGTTCTGCCTTCTCTTTGTGCAAACGCAATGGAACAAAAGAGAAGACTGATTGCTATAAAAAATAATAACTTTTTCATATTTCCGGCATTTTAATTTTTCAAAATTAAGCTGTAAAGAATTAAAGCCAAAATTAATATTGATAGCTTGTTGTTTTTACCCAAATAATCGGGACGATAATTACAGTTGATAAGCAAATAAGGCTGATTCTTTTTATGTTATTTAAGCGGACCTAACGGTGAAGCGTAAACGTAAACTAATTGCACGACTCTGATAGATAAAACGGTAATCTATTAACGTACATCCCTTTCAGATAAATGTTTTTATTAACAGCAAAACAATAAATAACAGGGAATTTCATTTTCCAAAAAACGACATTGAGTGTAAAGTTTATCTTATGACCACTTCCTTTATCACTTTTTCGCCCAGGGCTTCATTTACCCTTTCAATGATTTTTGTTTTCTGATAAATCAATTCATTTTTTAAGGGAGCTATATTTGTAGAAATAAATAAAGTAGTATTAATGATCTCGATCTTATCAGTATAATTGGCAATCGTTTTACCCATAATTCTTTCCCAGGCCTCTTTTACCTGCATCGCCTGCACGCCATTTTTCAGCTTGCTTTTTTTCAAAAATTCTTTCAAGGCATCGCCAATTGAAACTTCCATTTTTATTACTGAATTATTTTAATAGTATAATTATTTTTGAACCATCAACTTTCCGTTTTCCACGTCCTACCGCAGCTCGATAATCTGTATTTCATTTCCAAATTGAGAAAGCGCTTTCTCCAAACGATCCGCATGAGTATCGGTGATAAAAACCTGGCCGTTATTTTCTTTGCAAACATATTCCAATAAATTGTGAATCCGGTTTTCATCCAATTTTTCAAACACATCATCCAATAATAAAAAGGGTGCGGAATTTTTTACTTTTTTAAAAATTTCAAATTCTGCCAACTTGCATGCAAACAATAAACTTTTTCTTTGTCCCTGTGAAGCGATCGTTTTAAACACATTTTCCTGCAATAAAAAAATAAGATCATCTTTGTGAATCCCGGTATTCGTGCGCTGTGTAAGCCGGTCTTTCTGCCGCGAAGCAATCAATAATTCTGCAAAATTATTTTCATTCAGAAGGCTGTTGTACTCGATGTTTATTACTTCATTATTGCCCGAAATATTTTTATAAAATTGCTGAATTAACGGAAACAATTGTCGTGAAAATTGCTTTCTTGTTTTATGAATAAAATTTGCAGGAGCAATTAATTGCTCATCAAAAGTTTCCAGCAGTGCGAAATTAAATGTGCTTCGAAGCGCTTCATTTTTCAAAAAACCATTTCTTTGGGCCAGCACTTTATTATAAGTGATCAGCTGTTGTAAATATTCCGCATCGACCTGGCTGATCAATGTATCGATAAATTTTCATCTTTCTTCACTTCCGCCGGTAATCATTCCAATATCATCAGGGGCAATAACAACACACGGAAACTTACCAATATGGTGAGAAAACTTTTCATAAGATATATCGTCTAAATAAAACTCTTTTTTTTGTGAAGCGCGGTAAATGCAAACGACTTTTTCGCTTTTGTTTTCTTCATGTTCATTTAAAATTTCTCCTTCCAGGCGAAAGCCTTCTTCACCAAAGCAAACGTTGATCAGTTCTGATTTTGAAAAATAACTTTTCGTAAAACACAGATAATTTATCGCATCCAAAAGATTGGTTTTGCCTTTTCCGTTCAAGCCGAAAATACCTACAATCCTTTTGGAAAAATCAAATGTTCTTGATTGATAATTTTTATACCCGGTTAAAGTGATTTTTTTGAAAAACATGAAACGGTTTTTGCCACGATCCGAAGCTTCGATCAGAACATACGATCGGAAAATTCGGATTACACGAATTTACACCAAAGAAATAAATGCGGCGAGTAAACGAATAAATAATTGTAATTCCTGTTTTCGTCAAGTCTCATTATTTAAAACCATCGAAAGATTACATATTTTTTACCGATCACCCTCTTACCCTACATCATCCTTCTCAAATAATTTATCTGTCCCAAATGATAATTCAAATGTGCAAGTAAAAACGTAAGGATGTTCTGTGTTGTAAAAGTTTGATCCCTGATCTGTAAGGGAAAATCTTTTTTCAGATCTTCCTCTGATAATTGTGGCAGAGTTTTTTTGATCGTTTCTTTCAATTCATTCAAATCAGAAATTAATTTTTCTCGCGGAATATTTTTTACAGTAAATTCTTCATCACGCTTACGCTCAAAATCCGTTTTGGCAAGCGTTTTCCCAATAAAATGATTCAGGTTTCCAAGAAGATGCATCACTAGATTTCCTGCAGAGTTATTAATCCCTTCTTTTGTTTTCCAGAGATCATTTTCATTTTTAAACAAATTGATTTCTTGAATTAATTTATCTAAATCTCTTTCAAAAAAATCGGTAATAGTCATGTCTTTTATTTTTTAGGTTTGTAAAAGTACATGAAAGCAAAAGCATTTCATGAATGCTTTTTTTTCAAAAAATTAAAGAAAGATGGTCTTTAAACAGTTAAATGTAAATCCCTTTTATTTCTTCGTTTACTGAAAAAATGAGATCAATTGATGAGTTTTATAAACTCATTATTGCCGGTTGGTTTAACTATTTCCAACTGATATATTCCTTTTGGTAAATGCTTAATAGAAATGGATTGCTCGTTGCTTATTTCTGCAACGGTAATTTTATTTGATGATATTAATTGCCCCAAAGAATTGAACAATCTGCTGGTATAAATTCCCGGCGATTGATTTCTAAACCGCAAATGAATAACGCCATCGATAACCGGGTTCGGAGAAACAGAAATATTGGCGGTTATTTTTCCCATCACCACTTTTACTATCTGTGTATAATTGATTTTACCATCACGGCTCACACTGCGAATGCGATAGTAATTATTTCCCTCAAACGGTTGTCCATCTGTCCATTCATAATTTGCCGCTCCTTTATTTAAAGCCGGAACGAGACCGGTTTCCGAAAAATTAATTCCATCTGCTGATTTCTGTATTTCATATTGCTGCATACCGCTTTCATTTTCTACATTCCATTGTATCACAATATTTGGATCTTTTTGAAAAGCTTTAGTTGAAATAAATGTCACCGGCAAAGCATCCATTTGCCTGAACACCACTTTAAATCTATCTGCAGCAGATGAGGCGGCATTGGCAGTAATGGCAATATTGACAAAACTACTATCTGAAAGGCTTAAAGGTGTAGAGGTATTTAAAAACTTATCCAGCAAAAATG
>JBQCFI010000564.1:0-3337 GCA_051959325.1 Ginsengibacter sp.
GAAGGAATTATACATTGATCTATTGATCTGATATTTTAATGAAAAACACATGAACTGGATACCATTGACAGACGAAAAACAACTGGATGAAGTGGTTGTTAATTCAAATACCGTTCCACAGGTAATTTTCAAGCATAGTACCCGTTGCTCCATCAGTAGTATGGCCAAAAACCGTCTTGATAGAAAAGATGCGCCTGCCGGAATTAATTTCTATTACCTCGACCTGATAAAATACAGGAATCTTTCAAATAAGATTGCACGAGAGTTTGAGGTAACTCATCAATCTCCACAGGTCCTGGTAATTGAAAATGGCAAATGTGTTTATCATGAAAGTCACAGCGGCATTGATTTCGAGGAAATTGAATCTGTGGTGAGCTAGGTGTACTGTGAAATGTGACGGTGATCCGGAAAGCGGTTGTTTTGATTTGTCTTTTTATAAAAAACGAATCCCGCTTATTTATTTGTTTGCTTACTTAGTTCACATTCAAATACTCCTGCAATTCCGCATCTGTTTTTACCATTACATCACGCACTTTGCTTCCCTGGTTTGGTCCCACTATTCCGGCAGCTTCAAGCTGATCCATCAAACGTCCTGCTCGGTTATAACCGAGTTTCATTCTGCGTTGTAATAAAGAAGTACTCCCGCTTTGGCTTTGAACGATCAGACGCGCAGCATCTTCAAAAAGCGGGTCACGATCGGCAGCATCAAAAGTTTTATTCTCAAATTCTTTTTCATCCACATATTCCGGCAGCATAAAGGCTTCCGTATAACCCTGCTGATCCCCAATAAAATCGGTGATCTTATCCACTTCAGGCGTATCTACAAATGCGCATTGCAGCCTGGTTAATTCGCCATTATAACTAATCAGCATATCACCTTTGCCAATCAACTGCTCAGCGCCGCCAATATCTAAAATCGTGCGGCTGTCAATTTTACTACTCACTTTAAACGCAATTCTCGCCGGGAAATTCGCTTTGATCGTTCCGGTAATGATATTTACAGAAGGTCTTTGTGTGGCAATGATCAGATGAATGCCAACAGCCCGTGCAAGTTGTGCTAATCGTGCAATTGGCATTTCCACTTCCTTACCGGCAGTCATAATTAAATCTGCAAATTCATCAATTACCAATACGATAAACGGCAAAAACTGGTGCCCTTTTTCGGGGTTTAATTTCCGTGCAGCAAATTTTTGATTGTATTCTTTTATATTTCTTGTGCCTGCTTCTTTCAAAAGATCATAGCGGTTATCCATTTCAATACAAAGTGCATTCAGCGTGTGAATTACTTTTTTTGTATCGGTAATAATCGCATCTTCTTCTCCCGGTAATTTTGCCAGAAAATGTTTTTCGATACTTTTATAAATACTCAATTCAACTTTCTTTGGATCGATCAAAACAAGCTTTAATTGAGAAGGATGTTTTTTATATAAAAGCGAAACAAGAATGGCATTTAAGCCCACAGATTTTCCTTGCCCCGTAGCGCCGGCCATCAGCAAATGCGGCATCGAAGTGAGGTCAACAATAAAATTTTCATTGTCAATTTTTTTACCAATGGCAATCGGTAAGGTGAAATTATTGCTTTGAAATTTATCAGAATTTAAAAGCGTTTTCATGCTTACGACTGTCTTCTTAAAATTCGGAACTTCTATTCCAATCGTTCCTTTTCCAGGAATAGGTGCAATGATACGAATGCCAAGCGCAGAAAGGCTTAGCGCTATATCGTCTTCAAGGTTTTTGATGCGTGAAATACGGACGCCGGGCGCAGGAATGATCTCGTACAAAGTTACTGTGGGTCCTACGGTAGCAAAAATTTTCTGGATTTCGATATCATAATTCTTCAGCGTATGAAGAATTTGGTTTTTATTCTCTTCCAGTTCAGTTACATCCTGCACGATTTTATCGCTTCCATGATTTTCTAAAAGATCAATGGTTGGATACTTATAATTTCTCAGGTCGAGAACCGGATCGTATGGATCCTGCTGGATCTTCGGCTTTATTGCAATGGGTTCTTCTTCTTTCTTTTCACTTAAAACTTCCGCATTTTTTACTTCCAGTGTTATAGCTGCTTCGGCATTCTCTTTTGCAAAAGAAATTCTTTCTTTTTTTGGGGATATAACTTCTTCATTTTTTTCTACCACATCAAATTCATGCGCATAAGGAACTTCTTCTTTTATTGAATTTTTATTAATGGGCAGGATGAGCGAATTTGACGGAATTTCTTCGTTTTCCTCCTCAGGAATTTCTGTGTCGAAAGAATCTTCTTTTTGTTTTATAAAAAAAGAATTAGCACCCGCCATCCTGTTTTTAAAATTAAAAGAAGGATTGAAACGCCAGATAATATAACTAAGCAAACCCACCAGCAAAAGCAGTGCAGTGCCGATATAACCAATGGTTTGCTGCAGCCATTCGTTGATCATATCGCCGACTTTTCCGCCCCAGAAAAATTCCACATTAGAGGCATTTATTTTACGGGCATGAGGTGTGTGCATTAAAAAGGATGCACTGACGCTGATTACCAAAAGTCCCGCAATCACATAACGGATATTTCTGCTGATGGAAAATATTTTTTTGGGGGAAAATAAATTTACCCCAAGCACGAAGAAGAAAACACAAAACAGATAAGAGGCAATTCCAAAACCGCAACGAAAAAACAAATCTTAAAAATAAGCGCCGGCAGTTCCCAAAGAATTTGCCATTACCTGGTCATGGCTTGGCAACAGAATTTTTGCACCCTGCAAAACTTTTGATTGATCCTGCTGCCATGTAAATAAATAAGAAGTGAAAGCAATAAAAAGCAAAAAAGAGATCAGGATCAAAACGGTTCCCGCAATTTTATGCGAGCGCTCGTCATGAATCAGTTTTTTTACTTCTATTTTTTCCACCTTATCCGGATTCATTTTAGAAGGATCTGCAGATTTTGTTTTTTTAGTTTTTTTTCGGTTAGTTGCCATTGATAGCAAAGATAGAGAAAGAGTTAAATTGTTTAATTGTTAAATTGCTGTACAGCGTTGATTTTTAGAATCGTTTTTTGATTCGCTTAATCTTTAATAGGCCTGAATAATTTCGATTAAATCATAAATTTAAAAAGTTAATAAACAAAGAAATAATTGAAACTGTTATTTTGAAAGAACATTACTGGTATTACTAAAAAACATTGACATTTCACCGATCAGGATGTTGCTTTTTTCGAAATTCCGACGAATAAAAAAATCCAACCGAGAATAAAACACAAACCACCGACAGGCGTAATCGCTCCTATCCAATTGTAACCGGGAAGCACAGCGGCTTTTATTGCTGCAAGAACATACAAAGAGCCGGAAAATAAGATGATTCCTCC
>JBQCFI010000565.1:0-4430 GCA_051959325.1 Ginsengibacter sp.
TGGTCATATACTGGAAGATGTTCGCCTTACTCTTAGCCATAATATCAAAGATTCCGACGCAATTATAAAAAGTGAATTGAATGTTCAGGAAATGACTTTTTCCCGAAGAAAATTAAGAAGTATAATTTATAATTTGGTAAGCAATGCAATAAAGTTCCGGTCTCCAGAACGCCGGCCTAAAATTGTTATCAAAACAGAACGTGAAAGCAATTTTATAATCATTTCTATAAAAGATAATGGGATAGGGATAGATTCTCATAAACAGGAAGCTATATTTTCGAAATATTTTCGAATAGGAAACAACATTGAAGGCTCTGGTGTTGGATTATATCTGGTAAAAGAAATTGTAACTAATGCCGGTGGAAAAATTTACGTAGAAAGCCAGTTAGGCGAAGGATCAGAATTTAAAGTGTATTTAAAAAGTGAAAGTTTCATGTCGTCTGGCACAGCCGTGGAACTAAATACATGAGTTTAATTGCTTCACTATTGTTCCGCTTCCATTTTTTAGACGTAGTAACCTTGTAAAATAAAGCTTTGCTTGTGTGAGTCGATAAAAGGATGTTTTTTACAAAAGCGGGTAATTTAATTTTCTCACCGTTGTAAGTACGGAAAACTGAAATAAGATCGCCTGTATTCATGCCGCGCACATACGCTTGCCTCTAAACTTCATCTGCCAGCTAACATTCACCATTTTTAGCTGACTTAACAGCTTTAAACTGAATATAAGTGATTCGAGTTTTGGACCGGGCTTTACCGTTTGCGAAATGAGAAGATGGATTACGATTGTGCAAATTTGTTATCTTGTTGCAATGAAGAAAATGCGACGTTTTTATCATGTTGGGTACGGTACTGAAACCCAATTTTTCATCACAAGGTTTCAATTTTCGATTATTATCTCCAGATAATTTGTATTTTTGCTTTAGTTCTTTACGTTAATAACAGTCAGTGAGTCATTCACTGAGTATTGATATTTTCTTCATTACAAGAGATTGAAAATTAAACGACTACAGCAGATACTCGAATCTTGTCTACCCGACAAAAAGAGGAATCAAAACCTTTCAATCCTTGTAAATCTTATTGATTTTCAAGGATTTTTTTTTGTTCTCTGCATAAAACGACCACTTTTGGCATTCTCACATTTCACCTCAATAAAGTTAAAAGCGTCTTTCGCGTTTTTTATAATTCTAGTACTTAGCTGTATTCAAATCTTTATCAACCAGTAGTCCTTCATTGATTTTCAAATCAAATCTCAGGTTCTTCAAGGCCTTGAACTTTATAATAAATAAATCAGAAGTTCCTTCAAGCGGCTCCTTGTTTCCTATATTCACAAAGGTAGGATACAACACTTTTTCACCATCGGAATGAAGCCGGTCGTTTGTCAGATTATCCATCTGCTTCATATTGAGTGGCTTTACGCTAAGAAATTCATAGTCAGCTGCATTATATGGCAAGGCAAAACTGAGTGCATTTACTGAGGATAAACTATCTCCCTTTACAACAACATCAATCGTTTCCCCTTTGCTATAGCTTTGCTTCGCTGCACTCATCGTGATCTCCCCTCCTACTTTCTTTATTTCATCATGATCCGTACCGCCGTCCAACTGCGTGGCCACCACCGAAATGTCGTAAGCATCAATAAGGCCGTTCTTATTGATATCTCCCTTGCTGATGTATCCTTCAAAGTCAGCATCTCCTTTTCTCAAACCGGTATAATTGCTATAAGAAGTGAGATCGTTGTTATCAATCAGATGGTCATTGTTTATGTCTCCCGGGAGATAACTTACGGTATTAGGCACTTTGAATACATACAACTCCCTGCCCGAACCAAATCCGCCTGCGCTTTCAGAAACAGACAACTTAATATATTGCGCAGTTGGATGATTTTTAAATTCAAAGGTTTTTGTGTCTCCATTTTTTGCCCAGTCAAACGCACCGGCATCGGTCCAGTTTTGCTTATCAGTACTATAATAAACATGACCTTTTTGCCAAACTCCGTTTCTGCCATTCTCTCGCGGCAGGTATTCCAATCTATCGAGTTGATTGATCGTTTTGAGGTTCATTACGATATCAAAAGGAACAGAATGAACGTCCCATTTCGTATGCCACATCGTGCTTTTATCAAAGTCAAACAGCTTGTCTATTCCGGATTCATCATCCTGGCTTTTGGCTGTTGTTTCGGCCACAATACCATGAATCGCAAGATCCAATGGATTGGATTTCGTTTCTCCCTGGAACTCATTCCAAGCAGAAATATGATCTTTATTGACGGCCCGTATTTTAAAGGAATAAGTGGTTTTTGGATTTAAGTCCTCAAACAACAATCCTGTATCTTTAATCGTAGAATAAAGCATTCCATTAAATTCTATTTCATAATAGTCTGCGTTTGCAACTTTTCCCCATGTTGGCTTCAAGGTAAATGCAGTTGCATTCTCTTCTGTTACCTGTGCAGAAACAGGACCAGTTAAAGGTCCGCTTGTAACGAGGATTTTGTCGGCGGGCGCAAAAACAAAATCAGAAATATCCAATATTTCTTTGTTTGCTGTAATATCTGTTGCCGCAATTTTTACACGTAAAACTGGATTCTTAATGATTACCTTTTTCGCAAACTCACTTCCCTTTGTTGCGAATTGATTGATATTCGGGGCAGCGTCATAAAAGAATACATTTTCTTTTTCCAGGAATTCATCCAAGGAATGAACTTCTTTAAGTTTTACTTTTTTACCTCCAACTTCAGCAGATATTTTTGTAGGCTTTGCGGTTACATTTATCCTGAATTCTGTTGCCTTGTTCTTTACAAATCCATTATAATTTCCTTTGGCCGGATGAATGGTGATCTGAACACTGCCCTTATTGACATTTGATTCAATCAAGGTTGTTACACTTTTCCCCGAACGGTATTCTTCTGTTACTCCATCATCATTATAGTCTGTAAAGGAGGTACTTCCCAAGGGATAAATTTCATAGATCCGAAGTCCTTTATTTATTTCCGATACATTATTGTTGGGGTTGGCCAAAGGTATGATGGCGCCGTCTTTTACAAAAACAGGAAGCTTCCACAGAGGCGCAGCAAAATTATTCAGGATCCGGTTCCCTTTATATTTATCTCCGGAGAAATAATCAACCCATAAACCTGCGGGCAAATAAATTCCATTGCGGGTGTCATTGCCTTCTTTGTCTGAATTGGTTTGTTGAAAGATGGGCGCCACGAGAAAATCCGGTCCGTATAAAAATTGATATTCAGTTGATTTCCCTTTTGTATAAGTATTTGGATATTCTAAAAACATCGCCCTTATCATGGGCATTCCATCAATTGCTTTTTTTGCCATACTATAAGTATAAGGTATCAGTTCAGATTTAAGTTTCAAATACCATCTGTTAATAGATGTGGCAGGTTCTCCAAGGGCGAATGGATACTTTTCATTTGCGCCCCAGCCATCCATATTCAATTGCATCGGCATAAATGCCCTCCATTGAAAATCACGGGTGTTGACAACCAGATTTTTGCCTCCGAAAATGCCATCCATATCAGAAGTGATATTAGGCAACCCGGACAAACCGGCGCCGATAAAAGTAGGAATGTGGAAACGAATGTATTCCCAAACACCACCCGTTTGGTCGCCCGTCCAAACCGCTGCATATCGCTGTGTGCCCGCCCATCCATCGAGAGAGATGATAAAGGGCCGGCTGTCATTTCCATAACGAGTCATGATGCCTGCAACATCTGCGATGCCATTCAACCCAAAAGAATATCCCGCGCCCACCCAGGCAACATCGGTCTTTAATACTCGCACTCCAGCATCTTTTACTTCTTTCACAATATCTCTTTGTAGCAGGGCGCTCACGCCAGGTTTGGGATGAAGGTCTGATTGTGTCCAAAGGCCAATCTGCACGCCATTTTTACGCGCATAATCGCCGAGGCTTTTCAGGTTTTGAATATTGCTGTCGAGCGTTGATGTTTGTCCGTAACCCGCGCCGTATCCATCGTTGGGCAGCAACCATCCTAAAGGCATATCGTGCTTTTTATACCGGTCTATTACAGCACGCGCAGAAAACTGGTAATTGTGTCTTTCTCCATTCAGCGATTCTTTGATGCCTCCGTTATCTTTTTGGCTTTCTTTATATCGTTTGCCATCTTCAAACAAAATTCCGCTCGTGTCCTGTTTCCAATAATCCCTGTTATATGCATTCAGATGTCCTTCATAAAAACCAAATTTAGGCAGCAGCACCGGGTTGCCCGTCAATTGATAATAATCGTTCAAAAGAGCTACTGCTCCATCATCGATCATGTAAAAGACGTCGAGATAATTTGTTTCATGAGATAGTTTTACAATGCCTTTTTCTTTGGAACCGAAATCATAATTTCCTTTTTTAAAGGTGTAGAACATGACACCATAACCATTGGTACTCCAATAAAAAGGAGTTGGAGAAGC